>JARRKS010000077.1:0-5382 GCA_037387865.1 Flavobacteriaceae bacterium | reverse complement strand
TTTAGGTAACTTGTTGTTTTTTGGTAAAACAGCCAAATACCTATCATCATTTGTTGTAAATACGTGTTTAAAAATTGGATTTTTATAATTTAAAGTTTCAATGATATCTTTAATAAATTCATCATGATGCACTAAATCTCTACTACCTAAATGAAAAATACCACGTTTATTTCTGTTAATGATATAGTGAATCTGTTGCGTAACTCTATTTTCTGTAGTTACATTCATAATTAAATTAGGAAAGACTTCTATAGGCTCTTTGGTTTGCAAAAGTATTTTCAACTCCCGTATTCTAGGAGATTGCGCTCCAAAAACCATGGGCAACCTAATGATAGCAACTTGGCGTTTTGGTAAGCGTAAAAGCATATTTTCAATTTTAATCTTAAAATGTCCATATATGCTATCGCTTAAGGTTTTATCATCCTCATAACTTGGGTATTTACTATAGGCATCAAAAACATTAGCAGATGATAAAAAAATAAATTTACTTTTTGCTAATTTTACATACTCTATTACATGTGAATGCGCAATAACCTGTGCAGAAAAATCACCTCTTAATGCAGAAATAATAATGGTTGGTCTTACTGCTTTCAGAATTTCAACCACATCATCATCTTCAACTTGATAATGAATGAAGTGCTTATTTTTTTCAAATTCTCTTTTGGGAGTATTGTACGTTCCGAATGTTTTAAAATAGGTGCAAAGTTCTTTATATATGGCATTACCAATAAAACCACTTGCACCTAAAATTAAAATACGATGTTTGCTATCTTTCTCCTTCATTAATTCACTCTATTAAGAAGCATTTTAACTTTTATAAAACGGTAATTTCACAATAGTTGCTAAAACCGCATTTTTACGTATTTGAATATGTATTTTATTACCAATTTCTGAAAATATTGTTGGTACATAACCTAAACCAATACCTTTACCTAGTGATGGAGACATGGTTCCGGATGTTACCTCTCCAATTTTCTTTCCTTGACTATCTACAATGTCATAACCATGACGTGGAATGCCTCTTTCATCAAGTTCAAATGCTATAAGTTTACGTTCTGGACCACGACGTTTTTCGTCTTCAAGAGCTTTAGAGTTTGTAAACTCTTTGGTAAATTTTGTAATCCAACCTAATCCAGCTTCAATAGGAGATGTTGTATCATCGATATCATTTCCGTAAAGGCAATAACCCATTTCCAAACGAAGCGTATCTCGAGCAGCTAAACCAATAGGTTTTATGCCATATGATGCTCCTGCTTCTAGCACTCTATCCCAAACTTGTTTTACTTCGGTGTTTTTACAGTAGATTTCAAATCCGCCACTTCCTGTATAACCTGTAGCGGAAATAATAACATAATCGATACCTGCAAAATCACCAACAACAAAATTATAAAACTTAATATCTGAAAGATCATGACTGGTTAAACTTTGCATAGCTTCGATAGCCTTTGGACCTTGGATAGCCAGTAATGAATACTCTTCACTTAAATCTCGCATGGTTGCACCAACATCATTTTTGGATTGAATCCATTTCCAATCCTTTTCAATATTACTAGCATTTACAACTAGTAGATAAGTTTCCTCTTTAACTCTGTAAATTATTAAATCGTCAACAATGCCACCATCATCATTTGGTAAACAACTATATTGTGCTTTTCCTATAGTCAATTTAGATGCATCATTACTTGAAACTTTCTGAATAAGCTCTAAAGCATGTTCACCTTCAATCAAAAATTCGCCCATGTGTGACACATCAAATACACCAACGGCATGTCTTACAGTTTCATGTTCAATGTTCACGCCTTCATATTGCACAGGCATATTGTAACCAGCAAAAGGCACCATTTTCGCACCTAATGCAATGTGTGTTTCTGTTAAGGCAGTATTTTTCATTCTTTAAATTTTATTAAATGGTTGGGCAAAAGTATTGAAAATTATTTGTTTTAGTTGGTTAACTTTTCGATTAAAATTTAGTTAAATTCATATAATTATTTCACATCATTAAATATTAAAAGTAATTTTACAATTATTAATAATTTTCTAATGAGAACCAAAATAACAACTCTTTTTTGTCTATTATTTTCTATAATTCTGCTTGCCCAAGACGGACTTCCTGAAGATTATTTAAGTTCAGAATTCCATAAAGGTAGAAGGGAAGCTTTAAGGCAAAGTATGCCAGAGAATAGTATCGCTGTGTTTTTTGCCAATGCTGTGAGAAACAGAGCAAACGATGTAGATTATGTGTATCATCAAGATCCTGATTTTTATTATTTAACTGGCTATAAAGAACCACATTCTGTTTTAGTTATTTTTTCTGAAAGCCAAACCAATGAAAAAGGAGAAACCTACAATGAATTAATATATGTTCAAGAGCGAGATGCTGTAAGAGAACAATGGGATGGAATACGTTTAGGTACAGAAGGTGTAAAAGAAAAACTTGGTTTTGATGTTGCCTTTAACGGTAAAGAGTTTTTAGATTCTGGTATTGATTATACAAAATTTGACACCGTACTTTTTGATGAATTTAAGAACGATTATCGTGATTCTGAAAAAAATGAGGCTGATTTGTATGATTTAATTCAAGCCTTTAAAAGTCAGATTGAGCAAACAGAAACTGTTGTATCAAATTCCAATACAAATCCAGACATAAATAAAGAGGCAAATCTTGAAGAAAGAAAAGTGACGATTGATACAAATACACTTACCAAACTTATGGCGGCATTACGTCAAATAAAAACTCCTGAAGAAATGAAATTGCTTATAAAAGCAATTAGAATTTCTGCAATGGGACAACGCGAAATTATGAAAGCCATGCACGTTGGTATGTCTGAAGCAGAAGTACAAGGTATTCATGAATACATTTATAAAAAGTATGGCAGTGAATATGAAGGTTATCCGAGTATTGTTGGTGCTGGAAATAATGGCTGTGTGCTACATTATATTGAGAATACTAAAATGAAAGTTGATAACGATTTGGTACTAATGGATCTTGGTGCTGAATATCATGGCTATACTGCAGACGTTACCAGAACCATTCCCGCAAATGGAAAATTTTCACCAGAACAAAAAATTATTTATGATTTGGTATATGAGGCTCAAGAAGCGGGTATTGCGGCATCTGTAATTGGAAATAATTTAGACTCTCCAGATGCAGCAGGTAGAAAAATTATAAATAAAGGTCTTATTGAATTAGGAATAGCCAAAGATGAAGCTGATGCAAGAACCTACTTTCCTCATGGTACATCACATCATATTGGGTTAGATGTTCATGATGCAAGTTTAAGAGGTGATTTTGAAGCCAATATGGTGATAACTGTAGAACCTGGTATTTATATTCCTAAAGGTAGTGATTGCGATGAAAAATGGTGGGGAATTGCTGTAAGGATTGAGGACGATATTCTTATCACAGAAAATGGTCCAGTTTTACTTTCTGGAGAGGCACCACGTAAGTCTGAAGAGATAGAAGAACTTATGAAAGAAACAAGTGTGTTGGATAATTTTGAGTTGCCTGATTTAGATTAATGATATTTAAAAGAATTTGTTCATTATTAGTTTTTCTATTGGTCATAACGTTATATGGTCAAAACAAATATTCTGTTGTTTTACCAGATAATTATAATGCACTGAAAGCTTATCCATTATTTATTGCCTTGCATGGAGGTCATGGTAATATGAAAGACATGCAAACCTATTGGAAAAGCCCAAAATTGAATAAGGATTTCATTATTGCCTATATGGAAGCTTCTACTCTTGATAAACATCCAAATAGATATGGTTGGAGAAATATAGTTGAGGAAAGGATGAACATTAAACAATATTACAGTGAAATAATAAAGCAATACAACATTGAGACAGAACAAGTTTATATTGGTGGTTTTTCACTTGGAGCACGAACAAGTATTGATTTGGTATTGAATAACATCTTTCCAATCAAAGGATTTATCTTATTGAATGTTGGAGGAGGTTTATCTGATGCTTGCACTGAAAAAAACGTACTACAGGCTAAAGAGAGACATGTTAAAGGAGTTGTAATGACTGGAGAGGACGACCACAAATACAAAACACAATCTTTAACTCTTAAAACATTATTAGAAGACCAAGATTTTCAGTTTCAATTTATAGTAAACAAAAATACTGGGCATACAACACCTCCAAATTTTGAATCTGTTTTAGACAGTTGTTTGGAATATATTATGATAGAATAGGATTTACAACACCTTTTTATTATTGGATAATGAAAACAACTAAAATAATCTATGACCATTGTTATCTGATTCGTCTAAAGAATTTAGTCATTGGTTATTTTGTTTTTTTCTATTGAAGCATGACTAATTATATCCTAACAAATATATAGCTTTATCAGTTGTCATTTCCCAATAAAGCCATATCTGTATTTTGTTATAGATTATAAGTTAAACCGAAACTTATATTTCTCCCTATATTATAAATGCCTTCTGGTTTTAATCTGGATAAATGGTTCACATACTGTTTGTTGGTTAGGTTGTTACCAGAAATTGTAAACTGTAAATCATTATTAAAAAACTTTATTGTTCCTCCAAAACCGGCACTCAATAGCGTATAACCATCGGTTTCTGTTTCAAACATACTTATCTTGTCCTGTTTAAGGGTAGTGCGTAATTTTGCAAACGCATAGCTTCTGCTTAAACTCTGGTTGTTAAACTCCACACGTATAGTATTATTGAATGTATTGGCAGGAATAAGCGGTAAATAATTATCATTATCCTGTTTGCCTGTTACGGTTTCAAAACTACTTTCAAAATGCAACCAATCTAAAGGATGCGGATGAAAATGCAAACCAAATTCGCCACCATACAATTTGGCGTCATTTTGTAAATAATCATATACCGGAGTATCTTCAATCACGTTTCCGTTAGGAGAGAGGTATATATAATCATTTACTATGTTGTAAAAGGCATTAGCAAAAACCTCAACATGCTCATTCTTGAACTCAAAAGCCAAATCGGTTTGAAAGTTTTGTTCGTTGTTTAAATCTGGATTACCTAATTCATATCTGTTAGAACCGTGATGAATACCGTCTGAAGTTAATTCGGCCAAATTTGGTGCTCTAAATCCAGTAGCAAAATTTAGTCTTGCTGTAATTGGTTCTGCCAATTTGGTTTTAAAACCTATAGCACCATTAAAACTATTGTAATTTGGATGTATTGCATTTGGACCATTAATTGTTCTGTTATCAAAACGTGCGCCTAGCTGTATATCTGCTTTTTCAACATGAATATGAGATACTGCCAATATACCAAAATCGTTAGTGGTAGCATTAGGAATGAGTTGTTCTTCACCGTAATTGGTATTAATCTGGTTCATGCCCTGTACACCAACAATGGTTTCAAATTTACCATAGGTTGG
>JARRKS010000076.1:0-5433 GCA_037387865.1 Flavobacteriaceae bacterium | reverse complement strand
GCCTTCAGGTTACGAGAAATCATAGAAATTTCTTGTTCCCGATTTCCACCTTTTTGTCCACCACCTGCTGTCATAAGTTGTAAATAGTCAATCACAATCAATTTTATTTTATGTTGTGATGCTAAACGACGTGCTTTTGCTCTTAAATCGAAAATTGATAAAGACGGTGTGTCATCAATATATAAAGGCGCTTTTTCAAGTCCCTTAACTTTTACGTTTAATTGTTCCCATTCATGCTTTTCAAGACGACCTGTTCTTAATTTTTCTGAAGATAAACCTGTTTCACTAGAAATTAAACGTGTAATTAATTGTACCGAAGCCATCTCTAGAGAGAAAAATGCCACAGGAATATTCTGGTTTACAGCAATATTACGTGCCATAGAAAGTGTAAGTGCAGTTTTACCCATACCAGGACGCGCAGCAATAATTATTAAATCGCTCTCCTGCCAGCCAGAAGTCAATTTATCTAACTTATCAAAACCTGAAGGTACACCGCTTAAGCCTTCCTTATTTGAAATCTCTTCAATTTTCTTTTTTGCTTGAATTACTAAATCTTGTGCTGTTTCACTCGACTTTTTTATGTTTCCTTGAGTAATGTCGTACAATTTGGATTCTGCATTATCTAATAAGTCGAAAACATCTTTGGTTTCGTCATAAGAATCCTCAATAATCTCACTTGAAATTTTTATTAAACTACGTTGTATATATTTCTGCAAGATAATACGCGCATGAAACTCAATATGTGCAGAAGACGATACTTTTTGCGTTAATGAAATGAGGTAAAAATCTCCTCCAACCAAATCTAAAGTAGAATTCTTTTTTAGTTGACCTGAAACCGTTAATAAGTCGATAGGCTCCCCGTTTTTAAACAATTGAAAAATAGCTTCAAAAATAAGTTGGTGTGCCTTTTTGTAAAAAGCATCTGGAGACAAAATATCAATAACCTCATCGACACCTTTTTTGTCAAACATCATTGCACCAATCACAACCTCTTCTAAATCAATAGCTAGAGGAGGAATTTTTCCTTTTTCAAGATTAATTAAGGTACTCTTATCTACTTGATATCCTTTTAATTGGTCAGGTTGTTTCATAACGACGAAAGTAACTAAAATGCTTTAGAATGAGAAGACAAAGTGATTTTTGATTGTCAACCATGAGTTAACAATTTAACTGTTAATAACATAGAAATATTGTTAACAAGCATAAAAAAACCTGAAGCAAAATACTTCAGATTTCTATATGATTTGATTTCTAAAGGATTAACCCTTAAACACACCAATTTTAGAGTATTTATCCATACGCTGTTTTACCAATTCTTTTGGTGATAAGTTTTTAAGTTTATCATAAGAATTTGAAATGGCGTCTCTAACAGCTAAAAATGCAGTCTCTCTATCTACATGAGCACCACCAAGAGGCTCAGCTATAATACCATCTACCACTTTTAGTTTTGTAGCGTCACTTGCTGTCAATTTTAACGCTTCGGCTGCAATTTCTTTTTGTTCCCAGCTGCGCCATAAAATTGAAGAGCAATTTTCTGGAGATATAACTGAATACCAAGAATTTTCCATCATTAAAACTATATCGCCAACACCAATACCTAGTGCTCCACCAGAAGCTCCTTCACCAATTATAACAGTAATAATAGGTGTTTTTAAACGTGTCATTTCCAATATATTTCTTGCAATAGCTTCGCCTTGTCCGCGTTCTTCGGCTTCTAAACCAGGATAAGCGCCAGGTGTGTCTATAAGAGTTACAACAGGAATACTAAATTTTTCAGCAGACTTCATTAAACGCAATGCTTTGCGATAACCTTCTGGGTTTGCCATACCGAAATTTCTGTACTGTCTAGTTTTGGTATTGTAACCTTTTTGTTGCCCTATAAACATATAACTTTGGTCACCTATTTTACCTAATCCACCAATCATTGCTTTGTCATCTTTGAAGTTACGATCACCATGAAGTTCAAAAAAAGTATCACCACAAATAGCTCTAATATAATCT
Organism: Flavobacteriaceae bacterium; assembly: GCA_037387865.1. Taxonomy (GTDB): domain Bacteria; phylum Bacteroidota; class Bacteroidia; order Flavobacteriales; family Flavobacteriaceae; genus Gilvirhabdus. The sequence goes on along the minus strand of JARRKS010000076.1, from coordinate 3,432 downwards.
AGTGTATATGGCCTACTAGGATGACGAGATAGTTGCACGCGCTGCCAAGCTGTAAGGTTCTTATATATATCTTTTCTTGTTTTTTCGAGTTTTCTCTCAATCTGCTTGCAGGTTTCAGTTACATCAACCTCGCTTTCATCACCTATTAACTTACATTTTGTTAATTGTTCTTCGAGTTCTTTTATTGGGAGTTCAAATTCTAAATATTCCATAGAAATTTGTTTTTTTGTCTTTAGTTTTAGTTAGCATACAAATATAAAAACTTTAATGTTCATTTAATGTAGATTGCTTTCTTTTTAACTTTCTTACGTTTTTAAGAATTCCATTTATGAGCACTGTTAAAATTATGATTGAAGCTCCGTAATAAAACGAACTACTCATTTTTTCTTTTTCTGGAAACAGCATTAATGCTAAAATGATTCCGTAAACAGGTTCTAAATTATAAGTAAGAACCACAGTGTAAGGACTAATATGTCTCATTACTTTTACAGCTGCAATAAATGCATAAGCTGTACAAACTGAACCTAATATAAATAAATATAATAAGTCCTCTGCAGTTAGAATAAATACTTCTTTTTCAAAACTGAAATTTCCTATTAACATAAAAATGGTAATAAACAATACACCACTAATAAATTCATAAAATGAAATAGCTGTAGGTGAATGTTGCTCTATAAATTTTCCGTTTAAGACAGCAAAAATTGAAGCAAACAGTGCCGATAGAATACCCAGAATTATTCCATTGAGATATTTTAATTCACTTTTAGTGATAATCAAAACACCAATAACTACTAATAAACCAAATAAAATTTCGTACCATATAATTTTTCGTTTGTAAATTATTGGTTCTATAAAAGAAGCAAAGAATGCACCAGTTGAAAACATGGTTAAGGCTATTGATACATTTGAAGCATCAATAGATCCAAAGAATGTAATCCAATGCAACGCAATTACTATTCCGGCAAAAGACAACATTAATATTTTCTTAAGTGGAATTTTAATATTCGTTTTAGTGAATTTTATAAAAACAAATAAGATTACAGAGGCAATTATCATTCTAATCCAAACTAAAGGAACCGCTTTTATTGAAATGAGCTCGCCTAAAATACCTGTGAATCCAGCAATAAATACTAAAAAGTGAAGATGTAATTGGTTTTTTAGTTTAACGTTTGGCATTATACAACAAGTAAGTTGCTAAAATACCAAAAAGGATATTAGGAAACCATACAGCAATTAATGGCGGGAAATCTGACTGTGTCGCCATAACACCGAAGATTTTATCAAAAAAGACAAACACCATTGCAATACAAATACCGAAAGCTAAATTAACACCCATACCTCCACGTCTTTTTATAGAGGAAACTGCTACAGCAATAATTGTTAAAATAAATACGGAAATTGGTAAGCTCCATTTTCGGTATTGTACCAATTGGTATCTACCAATGTTTGACGAACCACGTTTTTCTTCTTTCTCAATAAAATCATTAAGTTCATTATAAGATAAGGTTTCTGCTATGTATTCAACAGGAGTTAAATCATCAATATCAAAGGAAAAAATAGTGTCTTTTCTGCGAACTATATCAATAGTATCGTTTATTTTACCAACTCTTCTCTTTACATAATCAATGAGTCTATAAGTAGAATCTTCTTCGATATACCTAATATTTTTTGCACTTATTTTATATATCATTTGGTTTCCTTCAAAATGCTCTAAAGTAAAATCTTGACCTTGCTTTCTTTGTGAATTAAAGCTACTTACATATATAAAATCATTATCATTTATTTGTCTGTATACGTTCTTGTCCTGTATTGCTTTTTTCCCTTTTTTGAAATATTTATATTCAAATTCATTGAAGCCTTTACTAGCCATTGGAGCAAAGTACATACCTAATAACAAAGCTAATATTGCTATTAGACTAGCTCCAATCATATATGGTCTTAAGAATCTTGAAAACGACACTCCGGAACTCAAGAAAGCGATAACCTCTGTATTATTAGCCAGTTTTGATGTAAACCAAATAACCGAAAGGAATAAGAATAATGGAAATAATAAATGGGCAAAATAAACTGTGAAATCTAAATAGTACATAACCACCTCGTTTAAAGGCGCTTCATTTTCTAAAATCTTACCAATTTTTTCCGCCAGACTTACTGTAATCCCAATGGGAATAAACAGAAGCAACATCATAAAAAATGTAAACAAATAACGCTTTAATATGTACCAATCTAGAATCTTCAAAATCTATAAACGCTTGTCCATTTGTTTAACCATTTTTATTTTCCATTTTTTAAAATCTCCTGCTAATATATGTTTTCTGGCTTCTCTTACCAACCACAAATAAAATCCTAAATTATGAATGGTAGCAATTTGTCTTCCTAACATTTCATTAACCGAAAATAAATGCTTTAAATATGCTTTACTGTATTCTGTATCAACAAAGGTAATTTCCATCTCATCTATTGGAGAAAAATCATCTTCCCATTTTTTGTTTTTAATATTGATTGTACCATGTGCCGTAAACAGCATACCATTTCTACCATTTCGAGTTGGCATAACACAATCAAACATATCAATACCTAACGCAATATTTTCAAGGATATTGATTGGTGTTCCAACTCCCATTAAATATCGAGGTTTATCTTTAGGTAAAATGTTACAAACAACTTCAGTCATTTCATACATCTCCTCTGCTGGTTCTCCAACAGAAAGACCACCAATAGCATTACCATCTGCTCCTGCATTGGCTATATATTCTGCTGATTGTATTCTAAGATCTTTATAAGTACTTCCTTGGACTATTGGAAAAAAAGATTGGCTGTAACCATATTTAAAAGGCAGTTTCCTTAAATGAGTCAAGCATCTGTCTAACCAGCGATGTGTCATGTGCATGGACCGCTTTGCATAATTATAATCGCAAGGATAAGGTGTGCATTCATCAAATGCCATAATAATATCTGCTCCAATGCTACGCTGAATTTCCATTACATTCTCAGGTGTAAAAACATGATAACTTCCATCTATATGAGACTTAAATTTAACACCTTCTTCTTTTATCTTCCTATTAGCCGAAAGCGAATACACTTGATAGCCTCCTGAATCGGTTAATATATTTCTATCCCAATTCATGAATTTATGTAAGCCTCCGGCTTGTTCAAGAATCGATGTCTGTGGTCTTAAATACAAATGGTATGTATTACCAAGAATTATATCTGGATTAATATCATTTTTAAGTTCTCTTTGATGAACACCTTTCACAGAAGCTACAGTTCCAACAGGCATAAAAATTGGAGTTTCAATAATACCGTGATCTGTTTTTATTATTCCTGCTCTTGCTTTGGTATGCTGATCTTGTTCTTTTAAATCGAATGTCATAAAGAAAAAATAGTGAGTTTGCAAAGATAAGTAACTAATAAACTATAGCAATTATAATT
>JARRKS010000075.1:0-5464 GCA_037387865.1 Flavobacteriaceae bacterium | reverse complement strand
ACATATATTCTTTAAAAAGCTTAGAACATCCTTTTTTAAATGCTAATTTTATGGCAGAAATGAATGTGATTATAAACCTATAACGTAATTTATACATGGCTTCGCCTTGAAGATATTTTGAAGCCTGGTTATAACAAATTCCTGTTGGTTTTAAATGTTTTACTTTTAAATTTACATCAGTTAAAATTTCCCAACCATAATATTTAGCCAGTAACTCATCAACAGTATCCCAACCTATCGATGGTTTTAATTTTCCAATGTCTAAAAAGCATTGTTTCCTGTAAGCTTTTAAAGCACCACGAATATGATCTTTTCTAGTTAAGTTTTCTAAAACCCATTCTCCATTTTTTTGAACATAACAAAACCCTGAAGCCATGCCCAATTTTGAGTTACTATTAAAATGAATTGAAAGTTGTTCTAAATAATTAAATGGAAAAATTAAATCGGCATCAAACTTACAAATTACATCATAACTATCATCAAGAATCTCATAACCTTTATAAAAAGCATTAATAATCTTTGAACCTGGTAAATGTTTGTTGGAAGATGTGTTGTTAACTAGATTAATCCAAGAGTATAGTTTAACGTATCTGTTTACAATATCTTTAGTAGCGTCTGTTGAATTGTCATTAACAACAACAATTTCTTTTGGTTGTAATGTTTGATTTATTAAAGATTCTAATGTATCTGCAATAGAAGCTTGTTCGTTGTGAGCTGGTATGATAATGTAGAAGTTCAAAATTTAAATTCTTTCAGCATAAACTATATAATATCTCGGTACAAACCAACGTAAAATTGGTCTTATACCAATTTTCTTGGTTGGATTTGTCCATTTTTCTCGAGCAATTATTTTCCAACCAGCTTTTTCTAGAAGCCAATCAAATTGCCAATCTTCAAATTCATGGTAATGTCTGTCTAACATATCTGTTTTGCTTCTGTAAGCAGAAGCAAACCATAATTTTAAAGGCACGCTGGCAACAAGTTTTTTTGCTTTTATATTTTTTAAAACTGTGAAAGGAGAGAGGAGGTGTTCAAAAATTTCGAATGCTGTAACAATTTCTGCTTTAGCAGTTGTTAGGGCTGAGGTGTCTAGATCTAAATCTTCACCTTTGGTATTTTCAACTTTAAATCCAAGGTCTTTCATAATTTTAGAAAGCGGATTTTCGACACCTAAATCTAAAATTGATGAATTTTCTGGAACATGCTTTAATAGAAATTCAACTGTAAGTTTGTAACGTTTACTCGGAAAACTCTTTTCGTACATTATTAATACTTGTAAACAATAGCATTGATGTGCATACCAGCACCAACACTTGCAAATATAATAACATCACCTTTAGATAAGCTATGATTTTCTAATTTGTTGTTTTTCACCAAATCAAATAAAGTAGGAACAGTGGCTACAGAACTATTTCCTAACTTATGAATGCTCATAGGCATAATATACTCTGGAGCACTCTTTTTGTATAGTCGGTAGAAACGTTTTATAATGGCTTCGTCCATCTTTTCATTGGCTTGATGTATAAAAATCTTTTTAACATCATCAATAGAATAACCACTATTGTCTAAACACGTTTTCATGGCATTTGGCACATTATTTAGTGCAAATTCATAGATCTTTCTGCCATGCATTTTTATATACCTAGTATCTCTGCAAAGCTCTTGTTTATTAGAATTACCAAAGAAGAGGTAATATGCTTCATCATAAGTGAAACTAGCAGTTTCATGAGTTAAAATACCACCTTCATCATTTGTTGCTTCAATAATTGTTGCCCCAGCGCCATCAGAATATATCATTGAGTCTCTATCGTGTTTATCTACAACTCTTGAAAGCGTTTCAGAACCAATAACCAAACAACGTTTAGCCATTCCTGCTTTTATAAATGCTTGAGCTTGTATGACACCTTCAATCCATCCTGGGCATCCAAAGAGAATATCGTATGCTACACATTTTGGGTTTTTTATGCGTAAACTGTGTTTAACTCGTGATGCTAAACAAGGCAACAAATCACTTTGAATTGTGTTTTCTTTTACATCTCCAAAATTATGAGCTACAATAATATAATCAATGGTTTCAGGATCTATTTTGGCATCAGCAATTGCTTTTTCAGCCGCAAAAAAACCAAGGTCTGAAGAGGTTAAATGACCTTTTGCATAACGGCGTTCATCAATACCAGTTATAGCTTTAAATTTTTCTACAATAACTTTATTTTCATGTTCTATTGTTGACCCATCCGAATTTTAAAATTCGTGTTCATGAAAGTTTTCATTTTTTTCTATGGAGTCAGGTATGTAGCTACCTGTACCAGTAATTTTAATATTCATAGAAATGAATTTATCTTAAAATATTTATGCATAACGAATATAAAAGCAATTATTTAAATGTGGAATTACTTTTGTTCTTTTTTACGATGTTCAAAACACCATTTATGCATCAATATACTCTTCTATTGGAGCACAGGTGCATATTAAATTTCGATCACCATAGGCATCATCTACACGTCTTACACTTGGCCAAAACTTATTATCTTGTACATAATCTAATGGATAAGCGGCTTGTTCTCTTGTGTAAGGCATCAACCATTCATCAGCAGTAACCATTTCAAGAGTATGAGGTGCATTTTTTAAAACATTGTTAGGATCCTCATTAGAAATATTGTCAATTTCTTTTTTAATTGAGATCATAGCATCACAGAACCTGTCAATTTCTTGTTTGCTTTCACTTTCTGTAGGTTCAATCATTAAAGTTCCTGCAACTGGAAACGATACTGTAGGCGCATGGAAACCATAGTCCATAAGTCTTTTTGCAATATCAGTTACTTCAACACCCTGCGCTTTAAATGGTCTGCAATCTACAATCATTTCATGAGCAGCTCGACCACATTCACCAGAATATAACGTATCAAAACTTCCTTCTAATCGGGTTTTAATATAATTGGCATTTAAAATTGCAATTTTAGTCGATTCTGTTAAACCTTCTGCACCTAGCATTTTGATATAACCATATGAAATTAAACATGCTAATGCAGAACCATAAGGCGCTGCAGACACCGCTGTTATAGCTTTTTCTCCTCCAGTTTTCATGATAGGATTTCCAGGTAAAAAAGGTACTAATTGCTTTGCAACACAAATAGGGCCAACACCAGGTCCGCCACCACCATGTGGTATGGCAAATGTTTTATGAAGATTTAAATGACAAACATCTGCACCTATATTTCCAGGATTTGTTAAACCAACTTGAGCATTCATATTAGCACCATCCATATAAACCTGTCCACCATTATCATGAATTATTTTTGTTATTTCCTTAATAGCAGATTCGTAAACACCATGTGTTGAAGGATAGGTCACCATTAAAGCAGATAAATTGTCTTTATGTAGTTCTGCTTTTTCTCTTAAATCATCAACATCAATATTGCCTTTGTCTGTAGATTTTGTTACCACTACTTTCATACCAGCCATTACTGCACTAGCTGGATTCGTACCATGAGCAGATGAAGGAATTAAACAAATATTTCTGTGATGATCTCCTCGTGATTCATGATAAGCTCTAATAACCATTAATCCAGCAAACTCACCTTGAGCTCCAGAATTTGGTTGTAAAGATGTTGCAGCAAAACCAGTAATTTCTGTTAATTGGTCTTCCAATTCTTTTAAAACTGAGAGATAACCTTTTACTTGTTTAGTTGGTGCAAACGGATGAATATTTCCCCATTTAAACCAACTTAATGGTAACATTTCAGAAGCCGCGTTTAACTTCATGGTACAAGAACCAAGGGAAATCATAGAATGGTTCAATGACAAATCTTTACGCTCTAATCGCTTAATGTATCGCATCAATTCTGTTTCAGAGTGATATGAATTGAAAACTTCTAAAGATAAAAAATCGGATTGCCTCTTTAAATTTTTAGAAATATTATTGACTTCGGAAATTGAATCTAATACAATAGTTTCTTTATTGGCAGCTTCAGCAAAAATTGAAATAAGGTAATTAATATCTCTTATTGTATTTGTTTCATTCAATGAAATGGTCACAGTTTCATCATCAGGATAGTAGAAATTAACTTTTTTCTCTTTAGCTATTTTCTTAATTTTTTTCGCATCAGTTTTTATCTGTAACGTGTCAAAAAATGAAGTATTAATTTGATTAAATCCTAACTTTTTTAAATTTACAGCAAGCGTTGAGGTATTATAATGCACTTTGTTTGCAATATATTTTAAACCTTTCGGACCGTGATAAACAGCATACATACCTGCCATAACTGCTAATAAAACTTGGGCTGTACATATATTTGAGGTTGCTTTGTCTCGTTTTATATGTTGTTCTCGAGTTTGCAAAGCCATACGTAAGGCTCTATTGCCATTAGCATCTTTTGTGACGCCTATAATTCGTCCTGGAATATCACGTTTGTATGCTTCTTTTGTTGCAAAATAGGCCGCATGAGGGCCACCAAATCCCATAGGAATTCCAAAACGTTGTGTTGTTCCCACAACAACATCAGCTCCAAAATTACCAGGAGCTTCTAATTTTATTAAGCTTAAAATATCGGCTGCAATAGCAACTTTTATATTTGCTTCTTTTGCTTTTTCTATAAATGATTTTATATCTGTAATATCACCATGTTTGCCTGGATATTGGAGTATTGCACCAAAATAATCTGAAGAAAAATTAAAGGTATCTTCATTTCCAATCACTAACTCAATTCCTATTGGATTTGCTCTTGTTTGTAAAAGAGATAAGGTTTGAGGAAATACGTTTTCAGAGACAAAAAACTTATTGATATTTGCTTTCTTTTGCTCTCTTTCTCTGACAGCAAATAGTAAACTCATAGCTTCTGCAGCTGCTGTACTTTCGTCTAACAGTGAAGCATTGGCTAATTCCATTCCAGTTAAATCAGTTATCATGGTCTGAAAGTTCAAAAGAGCTTCTAATCTGCCTTGTGCAATTTCTGCCTGATAAGGTGTATAAGCAGTATACCAACCTGGATTCTCTAATATATTTCTTTGAATTACTGCAGGCATAATAGTCGGATGGTAACCTAAACCAATATAAGTTTTAAAAACTTTGTTAAGTTTAGATAGATTATGACTATGAATGAGATATTCATTTTCAGACATTGGTTCATCTAAATTCAAACCATTTTTTAATCGAATACCATCTGGGATAGTTTCATTAATCAGCTGATCTAAAGATTCAACACCAATAGTTTTTAACATCTCTTTTTGGTCTTCATGACTAGGACCAATATGACGAATTGCAAATGCATTTGTATTCATTCTAAAACGAAGTTTTTAAAGAGCAAAATTAAGGAATAATTCAAGCTTTTTAGTCATTGAAAATGAAAGTTTTTAACCAATTATAGCCTTTATTAACAGTTTACTTACTTTTGTAATATGCGTTTGCTAAAACAAGTTTTGGATTTTTATATCAATAGCAGTATTCATGTAGCTTTTTCAGTGTTAG
>JARRKS010000074.1:0-5504 GCA_037387865.1 Flavobacteriaceae bacterium | reverse complement strand
TCAGAAATTAATAAAAGAGAACTTATAGAAGGTATAACAGGACGGTACTTTCATACAGTTTCCACAACCATTGGTTTTGTAGACATTGAAAAAGGAGCCATTTTACCTGAACATTCTCATTTCCACGAGCAAACCACTCAAGTTACCGAAGGCAAATTAGAAATGACTATTGATGGAGTAACTCAAGTTCTAGAGCCTGGAACAATTATATCTATTCCATCAAACGTAGTACATAGTGCACGTGCTTTAACCCATTGTAAGGTAACTGACATTTTTTGTCCTGTAAGGGAAGACTACAAGTAAAGTATGATAAAATTTTTCAGAAGGATTCGTAAAAATTTAATTGCTACTGGTAAGGCTAAAAACTATTTCTTATATGCCATTGGTGAAATTATACTTGTTGTAATAGGTATTTTAATTGCATTACAGATTAATAATTGGAATGAATATAGAAAAGATCGTACTCTCGAAAAGGAATACCTAATAAGGCTTAAAGAAGATATTTCTTTTGATATTTACTTTATCAATCGTAATATGATAGGGCGATATGAAAGAAAAATGAAAGGTCTTGAAAAGGGCAAGGCTTATTTTCAAGGAACATATGTGATTCAAGATACGCTTCAATTTTTAAATGATGTTGGGTATGGAGGTGTTTTTGGACATGTAGATTGGAGTCTTAGTAAAAATACTTATAATGAAATTATAAGTACTGGTAATTTAAGAAAAATTGAAAATAAGAAGTTAAGAAACATGATTAACGATTATTATGAATCTGTTAATGGTTATAGCAAGTCTTCAAAAAATTACATTTCGGGTTATGTTAAATTTATAAATTCTAAAAAAGCTTTTAACACTAACAATGCAGAAAAAATTTCTGATTTTGATAAGACATATTTACTGAAACATTTAAAAACCGAAGAGTTTCTGAGTTTAGTGAATTTAGAAATGACTTTAGGCTATAGAGTTTATGATTGGGCTTCAAATGCTATTCAAGATGCTGAAAATGTGCTTACACAAATTGACCAGGAATTAGAAGATTAATTTTTGTGAAAAAACTCTTCAAAATAATTCTAAACCTTGTACCAAGACCTACACTTATTAGGTTAAGTTACATTGCTCGTCCAATATTAGCATTCTTTTTAAAAGGAGACACTTATACAGATCCAATAGATGGTAAGAGTTTTAAAAACTTTTTACCTTACGGTTATGGCAAACAACGCAATAATGTTTTATCGCCTTCTACATTAAGTTTAGAACGACATAGATTACTTTGGTTATACCTGAAAAATGAAACCGATTTCTTTATAGCAAATTATAGAGTGCTTCATTTTGCACCAGAACAAGCATTTTATAAACGGTTTAAAAAAATGAACAATCTGGATTATGTAACAACCGATTTGAATTCACCTTTAGCAGATGTTAAAGCAGATATTTGCAACCTTCCTTTTGAAGATAATAGTTACGATGTTATTTTGTGTAATCACGTTTTAGAACATATACCTGATGATACCAAAGCGATGCAAGAATTATATCGTGTTTTGAAACCAAGTGGTTTTGGCGTGTTTCAGATTCCGCAAGATTTAAATAGAGAATCAACATTCGAAGACAATACCATTACAGACAAAAAAGAACGTGCTGAAATTTTTGGACAATATGATCATGTACGCATTTATGGCCGTGACTATTTTGATAAACTTCATAGTATAGGCTTTAAAGTTGAAGAAGTAGATTATACGGCAACACTTTCAGAAGAAGATATAAACAAGTATCGTTTAGCAAAGGGTGAAATTATTCCAGTAGTAAGAAAGTAATTATTTTTCGGGAAATCCATTTAAGGACAACGTTACCAATTCTTTATTTTCATCATCAAAAATTAGAAATACCTTTAATTCAGGATGTGATTTTAAAAAATCTTTTATCCTGTCTATTCCCATTGTTTTAAATGCCGTTGCATAAGCATCTGCTATCATGCAATTATTTGCTATAACAGAAATACTCAACAAATTAGTTTTACTAGGATAGCCCGTTTTTGTATCGATAATATGTGAATATTTATTTCCGTGTTCATCAATCTTAAATTTTCTATAAGTTCCAGAAGTTGCCATAGAAGCATTATGCAAAGCAATAGCCCTAATAATAGATTGAGAACCGTCAAAATGAGGCATCTCTACACCAACTCGCCACACCTTTTCTTTTTCCATATTATCACCTTTTGCTCTTATTTCTCCTCCGATTTCTACTAAATAGTTTTCAATATTTTTGGTTTCTAAAAACTCGCCGATGACATCAACAGCATACCCTTTTGCAATAGCATTAAAATCTAAATATGTATTTGGATTTTCTTTTATAATTTCATTATCTATTAATGAAACTTTATTCAAGCCAACAGACATCATTAAGCTATCTATTTTTAGACTATCTAAATTTACAATGCGTCCTTCAGGACCAAAAGACCATGCGTTTACAACAGCTCCAATAGTTGGATCGAAAGCACCTTGTGTTTCATTATATATTTTTTTGGAGGCTTCAAGAACATTTCTGAAATGTAAATCAACTTCATTATCTTCATTTCTATTTAATTTTGAAATAACAGAATTTACCTGATATGTTGACATCGATTTATTAATAGCATAGAATATGCTATCAAATTGTTTTTGAAAATCAGAATGGTCATCTGAATAGTATTTTATTGAATACGAGGTTCCAAAAACTTGGCCTGAAAGCGAAATATTCTTTGGCTTTAGTTCACAAGAAAAAGTTATGAATATGACCAAAACTACTAAAATCCATTTCTTCATTTTTAATTCAAATTAGTTTCAATGACTTGTATACCATTGTACTCCATTAAATAGTCTTCATCAAGAAAAATTGGCAAATCATCTCCGTAGGGATTTCCTAATCCAACTCCAGCAAACAAAACAATAGCATTATTCTTGTAGGCATGTTTTTTAAAGGTCTCCATCCAAACCACATCATAATTATGCGGATTTGCAGGTAATTTAACTGCTTTAACAATTACAAAATATTTTTGCTGGTTCTTATCAATACAAACAAATTGCGGATGTTTTTTAAGCTTACTATTTACAGCAATAAACTCAAAACCACGCTCCTCTAATTCTTTCCCCACATGATTCATTGCAAGATTATGCAACTCTTGTTCCGTAAGCGCCTTACTCATACTACAAAAATAGTATTTATAAAACGATAGCTAAAATTGTTTAACTTTAAATGCACTAACTAACTTATTCATAATATGAAAAATGTACTCCAACTTGTTTTTCTTTTGAGTTTTGCTTTGGTTCTAGGTTGTAAACAAAATATAATTGAATGTGAAATTCAAACTTCTTTAGGAGATATTAATATTGAGCTCTATCCTGATAAAGCACCTATAACAGTATCTAACTTTTTAAACTATGTAGATCAAGGCTTGTATAACAATTCGTCATTTTTTAGAGTTTGTACGCCACAAAACGAAGCTGATAGAGAGATTAAGATAGAAGTTATTCAAGGTGGCAATATTGATGAATCTAAAAGCTTTCCTCCAATTACAATGGAAACTACAGAACAAACCGGTATTAAACATGTAAATGGGACAGTTTCAATGGCTAGATTGGAGCCTGATTCTGCTACAAGCCAGTTTTTTATTTGTATTAATGACCAACCAGAATTAGATTATCAAGGTAAGCGCAATCCAGATGGGCAAGGTTTTGCAGCTTTTGGTAAGGTTACAAAAGGTATGGACATTGTTTTAGAGATTCAGAAACAAAAAGATGAAGATCAGTATTTATTAGAGCCAATATTAATTAAGACCATTAAAAGAATTGAATAAATTATGATTAAATTCTTCCGCAACATCCGTAAAAAACTATTGGCTGAAGGCAAAACTGTTAACTATTTAAAATATGCCATTGGTGAAATAATTTTGGTAGTTATCGGTATTTTGATTGCTTTGCAGATTAATAACTGGAATGGAAAACGAATTGAAAAATCTGAAGAACAAAACTATTACAAGAATATAAAAAGACAATTAAACGAAGATAATAATGCTATAGTAGCAACTATTCATTACAATACTAATTATTTAAACCAATTTAAATATGCCATCGAATTAATAGAAGAAAATGATAAAGCCAAATCGGACACACTTGTAAAAATTTCTATTAACTTACTTGATTTTTCTGACTTTCATCGCCAAAGTAATATTTATGAAACCATGGTTAATAGTGGAGAAATTAAGCTATTAAAAAATCAACAAATTATAGAGAGATTACAACGATTAGAAGAAAAATATATTCTTATTAATAAGCTTGAAAACACACATTCTGAAGCTGTTCTTAATTATGTTGTTCCAAGCATAGTAAATTCAATAAAGGTTAATAAAATGCATATTGAAGATATTGAAAAACTATATTCTTTTGAATTTCAAAACTTATTTACTCTATTAACTGATTTAATGGAAGAAAAAAATGATTTTTATTTACTAACCTCAAATCAGATTGAAGAATTAATTGATTTAATTGATAAAGAAATCTCTATCGATGATTAAAATATTTAGAAGAATTCGTCAAAACTTAATTATGGAAAACAAAACAGGTAAATACCTCAAATATGCCATTGGAGAAATCATACTTGTTGTAATTGGGATTTTAATTGCCTTACAAATCAATAATTGGAATGAAAATCGAAAGACACGAGTTAAAGAAAATGTGATTGTAAAATCATTAAACGATGAATTTATTTCTAATTCAAAATATTTAGAGCAACGGTTTAAAACGCTCTCTTCACAAAAAGAAAATACTCAATATTTATTGAGCCTTTGTAGTAAAAACCATACTGATATTTCGGCTGATAGCCTTTTAACGCTTATAGTGAATGGTTGCATTGGTCCAGGATATTCGCCAAAAGCATCAACTTTTAAGCGTATTCTTAATAACGAAGAATTTAATTTGATTAGGCTTGATTCATTAAAAGCATTGATGAATCAATATTCTTCAGTTTTAGAATTAACCTATTTAACTAATAAGATGATTCTTGATGATGAGGAAATACTGCATGCCTATTCAAATGATAAATTTGGTGGTATTGCATTTGGTAAAAAAATTAATGAAGCTCAACTTCCACAAGAATTATTTACAGGAGTAGAAATAAAAGAACCAACATTCGTTCCAAACGATATTGTCAAAGATCCTGTCTTTGAAAGCATTTTAACCAAACGATTATTGTATTATGGCTTTGCTTTAAATAGATTAGAGGAGTTACAATTACTAAATAATACTATTCAAAATTTTATAGATATTCATTATAGTTTAAAATAAAAAACCCAACACTTTCGTGTTGGGTTTCATATAATATATGATAAAATTTAACCGCCAAAGTCATCAAATCTGATATTCTCGTCTGGGATTCCAAAATCTTCACCCATTTTCTGAACAGCTTGGTTCATTAATGGTGGCCCACAGAAATACAATTCAATATCTTCTGGAGACTCGTGGTGATTTAAATAA
>JARRKS010000073.1:0-5530 GCA_037387865.1 Flavobacteriaceae bacterium | reverse complement strand
CTTGAAAATAGCTCTAACAGAAATGCACAATTCAAAACCGTACTTGCTTTAGAGTTGCATGGCAAAAAACATGTTTTTACAGGCATTTGTAAAGGAAAAATTACTGCCTCAAAACAAGGTAAACGAGGCTTTGGCTATGATCCTATTTTTCAACCCAACGGCTATACTCAAACATTCGCTGAAATGGATTTAGAGCTCAAAAACCAAATTGGTCATCGTGGGAAAACAATAAAAAAGTTAGTTGAATTCTTAAATAGTATAAATCTCAAATAAAACACTATATTTGCGCCTTTAAATTCCTCAAGGTGAGGATGTGTTACCAGAAGTTTAGGTTTAAGTATGTCGATTCGCTTCTTATGTAACACTGCCTAACATAATCGATTACTTAAATAAGAATGAACGCATTCCAAAAACTTGGTCTTGAGGCAGAATTGCTTCAAGCCATAACCGACTTGGGTTTTGAAACTCCAAGCGAAGTACAAGAAAAATCAATCCCAGTTTTATTAGAACAAGAAAGAGACCTTGTGGCATTGGCCCAAACAGGAACAGGTAAAACGGCAGCCTTTGGTTTTCCGATGTTACAAAAAATTGATATTGATAGTAGAACAACACAAGGGCTTATCTTATCTCCAACACGTGAGCTTTGTATGCAAATTACCAATGAGATGAAACTTTATGGTAAACATTGTAAAGGTTTAAACGTCGTTGCCATTTACGGTGGTGCAAGCATTACAGATCAAGCAAGAGACGTGAAAAAAGGTGCACAAATTATCGTGGCTACTCCAGGACGAATGAAAGATATGATCAGTAGAAGATTGGTTGACATTTCAAAAATACAATACGCCGTATTAGATGAAGCAGATGAAATGTTGAATATGGGATTCTATGAAGACATTACGTCAATTTTATCTCACACACCTGAAGATAAAAACACATGGTTGTTTTCTGCAACCATGCCAAAAGAAGTTTCTACTATTGCGAAAAAATTTATGCGCAACCCTATTGAAATAACGGTTGGAAATAGAAACGAAGGCACAGACCAAGTTTCTCATGAATATTATTTGGTAAATTCAAGAGACCGTTATCAGGCTTTAAAACGATTGGCAGATGCCAATCCAGATATTTTTTCGGTTGTTTTCTGTAGAACAAAACGTGATACACAAAAAGTTGCCGAGCAGCTTATTGATGATGGTTACAATGCTGGTGCTTTACATGGCGATTTAAGTCAGAATCAACGTGATTTGGTCATGAAATCGTTTAGAAACAATCAAATCCAGATGCTAGTTGCAACAGATGTTGCTGCCAGAGGTATTGATGTAGATGATATTACACACGTCATTAATTATCAATTACCAGATGAAATTGAAACCTACACACACAGAAGTGGACGTACTGGAAGAGCAGGTAAAACTGGTGTTTCCATGGTTATTGTATCTAAAAGTGAAACCCGAAAAATAAAAAGTATTGAACGTCTTATAAAACAACAGTTTGTTAAAAAGGATATTCCAAATGGTATGGAAATTTGTCAGGTGCAATTAATGTCTTTGGCAAATAAAGTTCATGATACCGAAATCAATCATGAGATTGATAAATACCTTAATGATATTAATAATTTATTTGCTGACACTTCAAAAGACGAACTGATAAAAAAATTCTTTTCGGTTGAATTCACGCGTTTTTATAACTACTATCAAAAAGCAAAAGATCTTAATGCACAAGCTGAACATAGTAGCTCTAATGATAGTATAAATGATACTGATTCAACTCGATTTTTCATTAATGTTGGTCGAAAAGATGGTTATGACTGGATGAAGTTAAAAGACTTTTTGAGAGAATTGCTAGAATTGGGTCAAGATGATGTCTTTAAAGTAGATGTAAAAGAAAGCTTTTCATTTTTTAATACTGAAACAGCCATAAAACAAAAGGTTTTAGATTTCTTTACCGATTTTAAATACAATGGTCGTTTTGTAAATGTAGAAATTACGGAAAACAAAGGTGGTCGTGATAGAAACAGAGGTCGTGGTGGAAAACGAAATGATTTTAGAAAACGTAGTGATGACAGAAAAGGTGGTAACAGACGTTCTGACTCAAGACAAAGTAGCTCTGGAAACAGAAGCGAAAGAAGAAGTAGTAGTTCGTCAAAACCAAGACGTTCTGGTGTTAACGCTAAATCTGGAAATTCAGAATTTTCAAGACCAAGAAGATCTAGACGCTAAATAGGTTTTCTTGTTAATTTTTAGTCAAAATTATAAGTAAAAAGGGTTTTGTACGTTTAGTTTATTACTTTTATAGCCTAATTCGTTTGAATGAGAAAAGAACTGCTCCTACTTACTTTTTTAATAGTTTCAGCCTTTAGCTATGCGCAAGATCCAACTACGGTATTAGGAATTGTTGTAAATGCCGCTGATGATTCTCCATTGGAAAGTGTTAACATTGTTAATCTTAATCAAGTTAGAGGAACATCAACCAACACCGATGGAGAATTTGAAATTCGTGCCGCAGTAAACGATACATTGCATTTTTCTTATCTTGGTTTTAAATCCATTAAAGTTAGAGTTACCAATGACTGGATAAAATTTGGAAGTTCAAAAATTGAATTGACAGAATTGGCTTTTGCATTGGAAGAAGTTGTTGTAAACCAACTTAAACTTACAGGCTACCTTGAAGTAGATATAAAACAAGTTCCAATAAATACTGGATATCGTTACAGCATCTCTGGTTTGCCAAGTACTGGTTACGAATCTAGAACGCCTAGTGCATTAACAAAAGTACTAGGATCCATTTTCAATCCTGCAGACTTTTTGTATAATATGTTTGGTCGGAAACCTAATGAAATGCATAAGCTGAAAAAGATGAAGCAGGATGATGAAATTAGAAATATTCTTTCCACTCGTTTTGATCGCGAAATGCTCACTGTTTTACTGCAAGTAGATCGTGTGGATTTAGACTTAATCATTTCAGAATGTAATTACTCCAAAGATTTTGTACAAACTGCTAACGATCTTCAAATTCTTGATGCCATTAGTGAATGCTATGAAGAGTACAAAATATTGAGTAGATCCAGAACTGGAAAATTATAATTTCTTTCTATTTTATGACCTTGAGTGCAATGCAATTCTATTGCCTTCACTATCTATAAAAGCAGCCATATAACCATGCTCTGGTGAAATTTGTGTTTTAGGTTGGTAAATTTTGCCTCCGGCAGCTTCTACTCTCTCCAATTCATGTTGTACATTATCACTAATAAAATAAATTAATGTTCCTTCTTGACTAGGTATATAAGAATCTTGCTTTATAAGCGTTCCTTGAGCACCTGGTACTTCTCCTCTATCTGGAAACCATCCCATGAGCAAACCTCCAAAATCCACAATCTTAAGTTCAACCTGAAAAACAGTTTCATAGAATTTTTTAGCTCTATCCATATTGTTCACCGGTATTTCAAACCAGCCTACCATATTTCTTTTCATATTGAAAAATTTAGAATTAATCTTAAAGATAATTAATTTAAAAATACTAATTTGTTGTAATGAAACACATAGTTGTACTTACTGGTGCTGGCATGAGTGCCGAGAGTGGCATAAAGACGTTTAGGGATGCTGATGGTTTATGGGAAGGTCATGATGTGATGCAAGTAGCTTCACCACAAGGTTTTGCTACTAATCCAGAATTAGTTCTAGATTTTTATAATCAAAGGCGGCAACAATTGCTCACTGTAAAACCTAATCATGCTCACATTGTATTGGCTGAACTGGAAAAAAGCTTCAAAGTAACTATCATAACGCAAAATATTGACGATTTACCTGAACGTGCAGGTAGTACAAATATCATTCATTTACATGGAGAATTGTTGAAAGCAAGAAGTGTTTATAATGAATTTGACGTACAACCTTGGACCAAGGACTTAAACCTTGGTGATTTATGCAAACGTGGCTATCAATTAAGACCGCACATTGTTTGGTTTGGTGAAGCTGTACCAATGATTGAAAAAGCTATGCGAATCTGTGAAACAGCAGATATATTATTGATCATTGGTACATCAATGCAAGTCTATCCAGCTGCAAGTTTAATACACTACGTGGATCATGATGTACCAATTTATTACATAGATCCAAACCAGCTTTAGGACGTAATCATCAAGTTACTGTGATTGCCAAAAAAGCGACCGAAGGTATCCGAGAAGTCATGGATTTACTTTAGAACACTTATCTGACTAAACTAAAATGACCTCGATGTATCGTTTTATTTCCATTTATGTTTTCCAGACTTGCCACAAACCAATAATCTGATTGTATCATCATTTTTCCGTTAAATACGCCGTCCCATCCTTTTTCTCTTGGCCTTAATTGTTTAAGCAACTTACCGTATCTATCGAAGATACGTATTGAGGAATTTGGGGTATATTCATGGCTTAAGCCTTCAATATTCCAGGTGTCATGATAACCATCATTATTTGGTGTAAAGAATTTAGGAAAACCTAATATAAATACTTTTAATTCTGATATTCCACAACCATTTTTGTCTTGTACATATATCGTGTGTTCACCGGCTTCCAAATTATCAAAATATGAGTCGTCTTGATATGCGCCTGAAATATTGTCTAATGCAAATTCATAATCTCCAAGACCAAGATTGTTATTAATGTTGTTAATGGTAATGGAATTGTTGTCTGAAAGTTCAACAATAGTTACATCATTTGGTGTAATTGTAGATACTTCAGAAGCATTAACATAGACCTCTTTGGTTTTGGAACAACCTGTAGCGTCTGTTTTAGTTAGGGTAATGGAATATGTACCTGGGGTTGCCACCGTTAACGTTGGAGCATTTGAAAGGATTTCTCCACTTTCATAAACCCATTGATAGTTATATACTTCTGAAGAGTCGATCTCATCAGGATCGAGTAACACTGTAAAGTTTGGGTTTGAAGAGCATACTATTTTAGATGTTTCTATATTAAACTCTGGAAGAGATTCTACATACAAATTAATATGAGCACCTAATCCTATACAATCGTTATCAATCTTACTATCTACTCTCACATATATTTGTTGCATATATGGATAGTCAATATTTCTATAATTTGAAATATCAGCAATCGGTTCATTTTCAGCCAATGCATCTGCTTGATTTCTATAATAATTGATGACCAAATCCTGGCCCATTGGGAAGAGAGCTCCAATCTCTGAATCAACGGAGCTGAAATCAAAATAGGATACGCCATCTCCTGCGTTGTCACAGGCATGGAAATCTCTCATAAAAGAACTGGGAATTTGTGTTGTGGTTACAGTCAGGTTAACTAGGGACGTCCTAAAGCACCCATTTCCATTTTCTACTCTGGCCCAAACCACATCGGAGCTTACGATCTCATTATCAAAAACTGTGGTATTGATTATAGAATTAGTAGTTGAATTTGCATCAGCTTCAGTTCTGAAAAAGGAAACGGTTTCATTGGTAGCATTAGCTGTTATCTCATTGATGACTTCATTTAAATTAAACAAGCTAAACCCATCTTGGTCATCATCGCATTGTTGGA
>JARRKS010000072.1:0-5553 GCA_037387865.1 Flavobacteriaceae bacterium | reverse complement strand
GGTTCTTGAATTGGCGTTGCATAATCTAAATATGATATATAAATAGTACCACTTCTAGGATCAAACTCTCGCATTGTGTAGTTGTCATCTGGCAATTCTATAAATGAATGATGCTGAATTACACTTACTAAAGATGGTGTTGGCGTAACACTCTTAATGTTTTTACCTTTGGGTTGACCTCTAAAAGTCAAGAGAGCTTCAAACTCAACATTTTTAGGAAATTCTTTAGTACGCTCTAGAGATAATTCGCTTTTACTTAAATCTAAAATATAGTTACCTTCTTCTTTTCTAGCTAAAGTATCAATAGTACCATGAGCATCCTGTAATAAAAATGGCGAAAAATCTACAATAAATTTATTTCCTGTTTCATTTTCAATTTTAAAGCCAAACAACACCGATTGTGCAAAAGCTTGTGCCACACTCTTTTTTTCAAGTTCATTATCAGTTATAGCCCTGTAGTTTTGATTTGGCTGTACTAAAAGTAGCTTATCTCCACGTCTAATGAATTTCACAACACGTTGGTCACCAATTTGGCCTCTGTCAAAACCTATATCATTTGATCCTATTCCTGTTACAAGCGAATTAACATAAAGAAACTCCTCATCAAGTTTATCTACT
Source organism: Flavobacteriaceae bacterium (assembly GCA_037387865.1). GTDB lineage: Bacteria > Bacteroidota > Bacteroidia > Flavobacteriales > Flavobacteriaceae > Gilvirhabdus. The sequence continues at coordinate 4,935 of JARRKS010000072.1, read as the reverse complement.
TCAAGGTAAATTTTATCTTGCGCTTCTTCGTAATAAAAATTAAAGAAACCTTTATAACTTTCCAGACTTTTCCCTTTTAACACTTGTGAAAATAATTGACTTGATAAAAGTAAAATTGTAAAAAATAAAAAGTGCTTTTTCATCCTAAAAATTTAAACAGCAAAAGTACTTAATTTACTTTATAAAATAAAAGCTTAAAAGTTTTCTCAATGATTGTTAAATTTTAAATTTGTGAAAATTTTAAATCTTATGACTACATCCGATCAAATAAAAGATCTTGTAGAACGCCTTGGAGCGTTGAGGAGGTATCTTTGACATAGATGCCAAACTTATCGAAATACAAAACGAAGAAGAAAAAACATTTGACCCAAATTTCTGGAATGACTCCAAAGAGGCCGAAGCCATAATGAAAGTGTTACGTGAAAAGAAAAAATGGGTTGAAGATTATAACAAGGCAAATTCTTTTGTGGAAGATCTTGAAGTGCTATATGAATTCTATAAAGCTGAAGAAGTGTCTGCTACAGAGCTTGACAATCAGTATTACAAAGCATTAAATATTATTGAACATTTAGAATTTAAGAATATGCTTTCTGAAGAAGGAGATAGCTTAAGTGCTGTGCTTCAAATTACTGCCGGAGCTGGTGGTACTGAAAGCTGTGATTGGGCCAGCATGTTGATGCGTATGTATTTAATGTATGCTGAAAAAAGTGGTTTTAAAGTTAAAGAACTTAACTTTCAAGAAGGTGATGTTGCTGGTATTAAAACAGTGACACTAGAGATTGAAGGGGATTATGCTTTCGGCTGGTTAAAAGGCGAAAATGGTGTACACAGATTAGTGCGTATTTCACCTTTTGATAGTAATGCCAAACGTCATACTAGTTTTGCTTCTGTTTACGTATATCCATTAGTGGATGACACTATAGAAATAGACATCAACCCTTCTGATTTAGAAATTACAACAGCTCGCTCTAGTGGTGCTGGTGGTCAGAATGTCAACAAAGTAGAAACCAAAGTTCAGTTAACACATAAACCTACTGGAATACAGATATCCTGTTCAGAAACACGTTCACAACATGACAATAGAGCAAGAGCTTTGCAAATGCTTAAATCACAACTATATGAAATTGAGTTAAGTAAACAATTAGCTCAACGAGATGATATTGAAGCCAGTAAAATGAAGATTGAATGGGGAAGCCAGATAAGAAACTATGTCATGCATCCATACAAATTGGTTAAAGATGTTAGAACAGGTTTTGAAACAGGTAATGTAGATGCGGTTATGGATGGAGATATAGAACAATTTTTAAAATCTTATCTGATGATGATGGGGCAAAAAGAAGAAAATAACACAGAATTATGAAAAAAATTGATACCATAATATTTGACCTAGGTGGCGTTTTAATTGACTGGAATCCTGAATATGTTTTTCTAGATGTTTTTAATGGAAACCGAGAAGAAATGAATTGGTTTTTAGATAATATTTGCACACATGATTGGAACGAAAATCAAGATGCAGGTTATCCAATTGAAAAAGCAACTGAAGAACGTGTGGCACAATTTCCAGAGTTTGAAGAATTGATTCGAATGTACTATGGGCGTTGGGTTGAAATGCTAGGCGGAGCCATTACAGAAACAGTTGATGTATTAGATATGCTAATTAAATCTGAAGATTATAAAGTTGTAGCTCTTACAAACTGGAGTCATGAGACCTTCCCTATTGCTCTGGAACGTTTTGAATTTTTGCATTGGTTTGAAGGCATCGTGGTTTCTGGCGAGGAAAAAACAAGAAAGCCTTTTAAGGAAATATACGATATAACTTTAGACAGGTTTGATATCGCAGCAGAAAATTCTATTTTCATTGATGACAATTTAAGAAATATAGAAGCCGCAAATCAGGTTGGAATTAATGGTATTCATTTTAAAAATGCAAAAAAACTTATTAAAGAACTAAAAACATATAACATCAATATTTAATGATTAAAATCTATCACAATCCACGATGCACAAAATCAAGACAAGGATTACAATTACTTGAAAACTCCGGAAAGAAATTTGAAATAATTAAATATCTGGAAGACATTCCAACTAAAGAAGAGTTAGAGAATATCATCAATCTTCTTGGTATCAAACCAATTGAACTTGTAAGAAAAAATGAAAAGATTTGGAAGGAATCATTCAAAGGCAAAAATCTTTCTGATTCAGATATTATCAATGCAATGCTTCAACATCCTAAACTCATAGAACGCCCAATTGTTATCAATAATAACAAAGCGATAATAGGAAGACCAACCGAACAGATTTTAGATATTATTTAATACAAAATGTCACATAAATTTCTTTTAACACAATTTTAACCTATATAGGTTAAACCATAACTAGCTTTTAAGGTCTAAACACCTAAACCTATAGAATGACCAAAAACTTACTAACTATATATTTAGCATTTATTTGTTGTAATATTTTAAATGCCCAACCTCCTACTCTAAAAGAAGTTATTATTTCAGGAAAAATTGTTGATAAAGAAACAAACTTACCTTTAGAGTATGCTACTATTGCGTTCTTTAGCAAAAAGGAAAATAAAATTGTTACCGGTGGAATTACAGATGCTGATGGTAATTTTAGCATTCCAGTAAAAAGAGGAGTTTACGATATCACTATTGAATACATTTCTTATAAGACCCAAAAAATTTCCAATAAAAGAATAGATAAGGATGAAAATCTTGGAGCATTCTCTCTAGAAACAGATACGGAATCATTAGACGAAGTTGAGATTATAGCCGAAAGAACCACTGTAGAGCTTAAGCTTGACAAGAAAATTTATAACGTGGGTAAAGACCTTACAGTAAGTGGTGGGACTGTTACTGATGTTCTGGACAATATCCCTTCTGTTTCCATAAATGGAGATGGAAATGTGGCTTTAAGAGGTAACGAAAGTGTTAGAATACTTATTGACGGCAAACCTTCTGCCTTGGTTGGCTTAAATTCTAATGATGCACTAAAACAACTTCCTGCAGAATCCATTGAAAGAGTTGAAGTCATTACATCACCATCTGCTCGATATGAATCTGAAGGCACAGCAGGAATCATCAATATTATTTTACGTCGCAGTAAATTACAAGGCTTAAATGGTGCCATAAGTGCAAATGTGGGTTACCCAGAACAAGCCGGAATTTCAGGTAATATCAATTACAGAACTGGAGATGTTAATTTTTTCAACACAACTGGTTACCGTTATAGTGAAAGACCAGGTTACTCATACAACAATACATATTATTACGATACAGGAAATACTCTTGATGATAAGCGTGATTGGACAAATATAAATAAAGGATTAACCACCAACTTTGGTGTAGAATGGTATGTAAACGAATCTTCTTCTATTACTACTTCAATTGTGTACAGAGACAATAATGATGAAGATGAATCGATCAGCAAATTATTACAGTACGACTCAAATCTTAATTTAATTGATGAAACCATTCGTTTAGACCCAGAACAGAACGATAATAAAACAGTCCAGTATGCTTTCAATTACTCTAAAAACTTTGATACTAGTGGCCACAGATTAACATTCGATTTTCAATATGAGAATAGTGATTCTCATAGATATTCTCTAATTAACCAAAATGGACAGGATTCAGAAATAGTCAATAACTTTGGGGATAATGAGAATATACTTTTGAGATCTGATTATGTATTACCTATTGGAGAAAACAGTCAGTTTGAAATGGGTTACCGTGGGGATTTCATTACTGAAATTACAGATTTTGAAGTAAGAATTTTTGATCCTGTTACTGATGATTTTGAAATTGACACAAATCTTACCAACCTATTTAATTTCAAGAATTACATCAATGCTGCTTACGTACAATATGGAAGTAAAATAAATAAGATAAGCTACCTACTTGGTTTGCGCATGGAAAACACCCAAACTACGTTAGACCAGCCAACAACAGGTGATTTTGAAAAGAAAAATTATACAGGTTTATTTCCAACATTAAATGTCAACTATGAGTTTTCAGAAGATGAAAGTTTAACGTTTGGCTACAACAGACGCTTAAGAAGACCTTGGTCGTTCTTTATGAACCCATTTCCATCACGTTCAAGTTTAACAAATGTCTTTCAAGGAAATCCAGATTTAGACCCAACCTATTCAGACAAGGTAGAATTGGGGTATTTAAATAGGCTTGATAAAGTCACTATTAGCACAGCAATTTACTATCAGCATTCTGATGATCTCATGCGTTTTATAAGCAGGGAATCTGGGGAAACAGTAATTATAGGTGGTGAACCTGTACCTGTAATAGAAAGAGGTCCGGTAAATGTTGGTACAAGTGATGAAATTGGCTTTGAAATGAACGTAAGCTACAGGCCAAGTAGAAAATGGCGCATCAATACAGATTTCAATATGAATAATGAAGAAATAAATGGAGATTTTGAAAGTCAAAACTTTGACTCCAAAAATTTCAATTGGTCTGTCAGATTGAATAATAAATACACTTTGCCATTAAATATTGATTGGCAAACCAATATACGATACAGAGGCCCTAGAAATGATGCGCAAAATGAGAGAAAAGGACGCTTAAATGTCAATCTGGCATTTAGTAAAGATATATTCAACTATAGGGGTTCTTTAGCTTTCAATATTAATAATCTTTTTGATGCACCAAATAGAATAGGAACCATAGAATCTCCTACATTCATATCTTATAGCGAAGCACAATACAGAGGCCCAACTAGTTACAATTTATCATTTACTTATAGATTCAATCAAAAGAAAAAAAGAGAGCGTCGTGGAGGTGGTGACTTTGATGGTGGCGATATGGACATGTAAACTCAACTAATCACTTTATAAGTATAAACTAAAAAAAGGAAGCCATTAGCTTCCTTTTCTGTATATAGTAAACACACAAAAGTTAGTGTGCTGCCGCTTCT
>JARRKS010000071.1:0-5580 GCA_037387865.1 Flavobacteriaceae bacterium | reverse complement strand
AACCAACCAATGAAAAATACAAAAGAAATCTTTGTTTTTGGGTTTGCTATATTTGCAGCCTTTTTTGGAGCTGGAAATTTAATTTTACCACCTTTATTAGGCTTTAATTCTGGTCCGGATTGGTGGTTGGTTGCAATAGGGTTTATTATTTCTGCTACCATTATTCCCTTATTGGCATTATTTGGTCACAATTATGAAGTAACCAGAAAAGTTACGTATTATGTAAAGGAATATACCTGCAAACATTGCAAAAAAGAATTAACCACAAATGGTAACGGGCAACTAACTGAACTTACTCCAAAATTTAAGGAGATAAATTCAATTTTAGAATATATTCACAACAGAAGAATGTTACGATTAAATCGCCAAAGAAATTTTAGTAATCAGACGGCTTTTACAAAACCTGATTTACAGATTTCAGCTTAAAAAAGCTCTAAAAACTCTTCCAACCTTGTGCTTTGAGAGGAATTTTAGTTTCTGCTCTAGTCATTAGATGCATACCTTCGGTTTTTTCTTTCATATAGCCAATAACAGTAAAATTTGGATTAGCTTTTATTTTTGGATAATCTTCTTGAGACACTGTCATTAGCAATTCGTAATCTTCGCCTCCATTTAATGCAATTGTAGTACTATCTATATCAAACTCCTCACAAGTAGAAATAACTTGAGGGTCTAATGGTATTTTATTTTCATATAAATCACAACCAACTTCGCTTTGTTTACATAAATGCATTATTTCTGATGAGAGACCGTCACTAATATCGATCATAGACGTTGGTTTTACATCAAGATCTTTCAATAATGTTATTATGTCTTTTCTGGCTTCAGGCTTTAATTGGCGTTCAATAATATAAGTATACTGATCTAAATCTGGTTGATTATTTGGGTTTACCTTAAAAACTTCCTTTTCTCTTTCTAATACTTGTAAACCCATATATGCACCGCCTAAATCTCCAGTTAAAACCAACAAATCATTAGGTTTTGCATTGTTTCTATAAACCTCATCATTGTTGTTAACTTCGCCTATTGCTGTTACAGAAATTATCAATCCTGTTGTAGATGAAGTCGTATCTCCTCCTACAACATCTATATTATAAATTTTTGCAGCGGTCTCAATACCAGCATACAGCTCTTCTAAAGCTTCTAATGGAAATCTATTAGAAACAGCTATAGAAACTGTGACTTGCGTAGCATTTGCATTCATTGCATATACATCAGATAGATTAACTATTACCGCTTTGTAACCCAAATGTTTTAATGGCATATAGCTTAAATCAAAATGAACATTTTCAATAAGTAAATCTGTTGAAATTACAATTTTCTTATTCTTAAAATTGAGTACTGCCGCATCATCACCAATTCCTTTTATTGTTGATTTTTGTGTTATTTTAAAATTTTTGGTTAAATGATCAATTAAACCAAATTCGCCTAAATCGCTTAACTCTGTTTTTTGTTTATTTTTGTCTTCTATCATGCTGCAAAAATAAGAACCTAATTAATAATTAACTATATTAAAAGCACTAACTTTTAACATATTAAAAAGACAAAATACTCATATATTAAATAATAATCTATTAGTTTTGTTTAAAAGGAATTACGAATAATCACTGTATAATGTAATTTGCATTGCAATATGTTATAATCGTAATTCGTTTTCTATTAATTATTTGCCCTAATAATTTAAATTGCTAAAAATGAAAAAGATAATACCTAACCTTAAGTTATTACTGACTCTATTCCTTGTTGGTTTTTTAGTTATTCAATTTCAAAGTTGTGATAACGAGCCTGTAGACCCTATTGTAATTATTGATACTGATAATGATGGTGTTGAAGACTCACAAGACAACTGCCCACTAAATTCAAATCAAGATCAAGCAGATGATGATAACGACGGAATAGGTAACGTTTGTGATAATGATGCGGATAATGATGGTATATCTGATGACGCTGACAATTGTCCTTTAGTCTCAAATCCAGATCAAAGTGATGCAGATAATGATGGTATAGGGAACGTATGTGATGAGGATTACGTTGATCCAAGTCCTGCTCTAGCTCTATGTGAAAATGGCTTTGCAGATATATATCCGTGCCATAATTATGATTTGATGTCCCATATTCCACTAAGTGTTTTTAACTCGCAACCCGGAAGTGATATTTGGGGCTGGGCAGATACTGAAACAGGTAAAGAATATGCCATTATGGGTGTTTTAGATGGTACTGTGTTTGTTGACGTGAGTGATCCTCTATCACCAATTTTTCTTGGTGGTTTAAGCACGCAAACCTACGGGAATATTTGGAGAGACATTAAGGTATATGAAAATTATGCTTTTATAGTGGCAGATAATGCTGGAGAGCACGGAATGCAAATCTTTGATTTACGGCATTTAAGAACTGTAGCAAATCCTCCTCAATCGTTTACGCCAGATCTGCATTATTCTGGATTTGGAAGTGCTCATAATATTGTGGTCAATCAAGATACTGGTTATGCCTATATTGTCGGAACTGATAGAAACGGTCCTTATGCAGGTGATACTATTATTATTGATATAGAAAATCCATTAAATCCGATAGAAGCTGGTACAATAAGTGGATATTCACATGATGCACAAGTAGTTGTATATGATGGTCCAGACGCAGAACATTTTGGGAAAGATATTTATATTGGCAGTAATGAAGATAAAGTTTTAATTGTTGATGTAACTAATAAAGGAAACCCAATAGTTTTGTCTAGTATTGGCTATAGTAATACAGGTTATACACACCAAGGTTGGTTTACAGAAGACATGAGATATTTTATTGTTGGAGATGAAATTGATGAATTAACCTTTGGAGGCAATACAAGAACTCTTATTTTTGATTTAGAAGATTTAGATAATCCATTATTTTCTTTTGACTACCTTGGGCCAACAACAGCTATAGATCATAATGGTTATGTTAATGGAAGTACATTTTATCTGGCAAATTACCGAGCTGGTGTAAGAATGATCGATATTGCAAACATTGAAAATTCTAGTATTTCTGAAATCGGATATTTTGATACCTATCCAGATAATGACGTTGCTTCATTTGATGGAGCATGGAGTGTATATCCTTATCTCCCAAGTGGTAATATACTAGTGAGTGATATTGATCGTGGTTTATTCGTTATAAGAAAAAGCGATTTATAATAGCTTCTAAAATATGAAAAGTAAAACACTCATACTATTTGTTTGTTTTCTGTTTTCATCATGGTGTCTTATTAATTGTTCAAGTGATGAATCTGAAAATCCTAAATCAGGAAATTCAATTACTGTCAAAACATTTGGAGGCACTAACAATGAAGGAGCCAATTCTGTAATCAATACTAATGACGGAGGTTTTGTTGTATTAGGTTTTGCTCAAAGTATTGATGGCGATGTTTCTGAAAAATCTAACGAAAGTTACGATTATTGGGTTCTAAAGTTTGATTCTGAAGCTAATTTACAATGGAATAAAACACTAGGCGGTACAGAGAATGACAGAGGCAAAGTTATCATTCAAACATCAGATGGAGGCTATGCAGTAATAGGATTTAGCACAAGTTCAGATTTAGATGTTTCAGAAAACAATGGAGCTCAAGATTATTGGTTAGCTAAACTTGATTCTTCTGGAAACATTCTTTGGGAAAAATCTTTAGGCTTTTCTGGTAATGACACTGGTATATCACTATTACAGACTAGCGATAACGGTTATTTGCTATCAGGAATTCTAGATGTAACAGCTTCAGGAGGCCAAGGCAATTACAACAGATCTAGCCTTCATGCAGGTGGCGATTATTGGATAATAAAATTAGATACCAACGGCGATTTACTTTGGAGCAGATACTACGGTGGTACAAATACAGATACGCCTTACGACCTTATAGAAACTCAAGATAATGGATTTTTAGTTGTAGGCTCATCAGATAGTAATGATGTTGATATTACTGCAAATAAAGGTTCTTATGATTTTTGGGTTATTAAAATTTCAAATTCAGGAGATTTGCTTTGGGAAAAATCTTATGGAGGATCCGAAATAGATGAAGCAAGAGCAATTGTAAAAACAGATGATGGCAATTATCTTATTGTTGGAGATACAAGAAGTTCTGATTTGGATGTATCTCTGAACAAAGGCGCAGCAGATTTATGGCTCATTAAAATAACACCTGCTGGAGATTTGCTTTGGGAAAAAACATTTGGAGGAAGTAGTTTTGATGTTGGACGCTCTATAGTAAAAACGCAAAATAATGCTTTTTATTTAGCAGGAAGTTCACGGAGCATAGATGGTGATCTAATAGAAAACAAAGGGCAAAATGACGTATGGGTACTCAAAATCAATGCCACTGCTGAATTGGATTGGCAACAAACTCTAGGAGGTTCTGAAACCGATTTTGCCTACGGTATTACCCAACTTAATAATGGCGATATTATTGTCGTCGGTGACTCCAATAGTTCTGATAGTGATATTACCGAAAATAAAGGTTTTACTGATGTATTAATTTTACAAATAAAATGAACCTTTAATACCTAATTTTTAAACACATGAAAAAGATAATTAAAAATTTATGGGTTTTAGGAATCATACTACTGGCTTCTTGTTCAAATTCAGATGATAGTGGTGATCCTGGAGTTTCACCAGACGTAAACTTCAACTTCAATTTTACACATTATTGGGATGATACAAATGTCACCAATTTAGATTTCAACACAATTCAATTTACCAACGCTAATGGAGAAGAATTAAGTATTGAAAAATTACGGTATTTAATTTCAAAGATTACTTTTCAAAATTCTGATGGAACAACTACAGTTATAGATGGTTATAATTTGGTAGATGTAACAAACAACACCAACTTAAGTTTTTCTCCAGAAATTCAAATTCCAAAAGGAACTTATAACAATGTATCATTTACATTTGGTTTTGATAATGAAGATAATATTGATGGTGCGTACCCAGATTTAAATACTGCGAATTGGAATGTCCCAGCAATGTTAGGAGGTGGTTACCATTTCATGCAATTGGAAGGCAAATTTATTGATAATACAGATGCCGAAGTCGGTTACCAATATCATGCTATTAGAGCCGTAGATAATTCAGATCCCAACAATCTACAGTTTCAGGATACATTTATTACTGTTGATCTTGGAAGTGTAACCATTGAAAATAATATAACTTTTAATATTAATATGAACATTGCAGAATGGTTCAAAAACCCAGTACAATGGGACTTAAACACCTTACATACAATGCTAATGCCAAATTTTGGCGCACAAATCTTAATGTATAATAATGGCAAAGACGTTTTTAGTTTGGGAAGCATAACGCAATAAAATGATAATAAAAATACAATATTTTGTGCAATTATTCATTTTATTGCGTTATGTTTCCCAAACTAAAAACGTCTTTGCCATTATTGTACATTAAGATTTGTGCGTCAAAATTTGGCATGAGCATTGTATATAAGGTGTTTAAGTCCCATTGTACTGGGTTTTTGAACCATTCTGCAATGTTCATTTTAATATTAAAAGTTACATTATTTTCAACGGTTACACTTCCAAAATCAACATTAATAAATGTATCCTG
>JARRKS010000070.1:0-5586 GCA_037387865.1 Flavobacteriaceae bacterium | reverse complement strand
AAAAAATACTTAATTCAATTTATAAAAGACCTGATTGCTTTCTAATTCATCTAATAATTCTTGTGAGATATTCACCTTTTGTCTTCTACTTGGCATTTGCAATTTAATACTTTCAGAATTATCATAAATCACAAAATTTAAAGCATGGTTGCCTTTATGCATATGTAACAGGTCTTTTAACTCTGAAATCTTATCTTCTTTGATATCTTGGATATTAAGTTGAATGGACAGTTTTTTAGCGTGAGTTTCCATAACATCCTGTAATAACTGGAAGCTATTAAATTGTATTCTTGGTTCTCCTTTTTTTCCTGTCTCTCTATTGATCCAGCCTTCTTTAATAAAAACTCTAACGAACACAAAGTTGTTTTTCATTAAAAAGTGTCGATACTTTAAATATTCCTCACCAAAAATCTTGAACTCATAACTATCTGTGTAATCTTCAACTGTGAATAAAGCCCATCCTTTGCCTTGTCTGCTAACTCTATGTTGAACATCTGTAACTACACCTCCAAAAATGAGTTCTTTATTTACAAAAGATTCCAAATCTGAAAGTAAAGCTAAACTGGCATTGCAAAACGTGTTCATTTCAATTTTGAAGTCATCTAAAGGATGACCAGAAATATAGATTCCAACTACTTCTTTTTCCCGAGCCAATTTTTCCATAGTCCCCCATTCTTCACAAGGAGGCACTTGTGGCTCTGCTATCTGAACTTCGCTTGCATCACCAAACAGGCTTACTTGTGCAGAGTTCTCATTTTCCTGATGCTTATTCCCGTAGCGAATAGCTTTCTCTAAAAACGTAATACCATCACCTTCATCTTGAAAATATTGTGCTCTATGCGTTTCTTTAAAACAATCAAAACCTCCAGCAAGTGCTAAATTTTCAAAGGCTTTTTTGTTTGCCGCTCTTAAATCTATGCGTTTAGTTAAATCGAAAATAGAATTAAAATGTCCATTTTCTTTACGGTTTTCAACAATAGTTTTAACTGCACCATGACCAACACCCTTTATGGCTCCCATTCCAAAACGTACTGCATTATCCTTATTTACTGAAAACTTATAATAACTTTCATTGACATCTGGCCCAAGCACTTTTAATTTCATACGTTTACATTCTTCCATGAAAAAGGTAACCTGTTTAATATCATTCATATTATTAGAAAGTACAGCAGCCATATATTCCGCAGGATAATGCGCTTTTAAATAGGCTGTTTGGTAGGCAATCCAAGCATAACAAGTTGAGTGTGATTTGTTGAACGCATAACTTGCAAAAGCTTCCCAATCTTTCCAGATTTTTTCGAGTATTTCCTTTGGATGACCATTAGCTGCTCCTCCTTCCAAAAATTTAGGCTTCATTTTATTTAATACAGCAAAAATCTTTTTCCCCATGGCTTTTCGCAAAACATCTGCTTCACCTTTTGAGAAATTGGCTAGTTTTTGTGAGAGCAACATCACTTGCTCTTGATAGACAGTGATTCCGTAAGTATCTTTAAGATACTCTTCCATGTCGGGAAGGTCATATACTATCTCTTCATCGCCATGTTTTCTACGGATGAAACTTGGAATGTATTCCATTGGCCCTGGACGATACAAAGCATTCATTGCGATTAAATCATCAAAAACAGTAGGCTTTAAATCTTTAAGATGCTTTTGCATTCCGGCGGATTCGTACTGAAATATTCCAACTGTTTCGCCCTTTTGGAACAATTCGTAGGTCTTTTCATCATCTAAAGGAAAATTGTCTGGGTCTAACAGAATATCATGTTTGGCTTTAACAATTTTTACGGTATCTTTAATTAAGGTCAATGTCTTCAGACCCAAGAAATCCATTTTGAGTAATCCAGCTTCTTCAACAACAGAGTTATCAAATTGTGTAACATATAAATCGGAATCTTTGGCCGTTGCCACAGGAACAAAGTTTGTAATATCATCTGGTGTAATGATAACTCCACAGGCATGTATTCCTGTATTACGAACCGAACCTTCAAGAACGCGTGCTTGGTTTACAGTTTCCGCTTCTAAATCTTCACCATCAGAAATATTTAAAAGTTGATTTACTTTTTCTAAATCTTCAGCTCTAAACTTTTTACTTAATTCCTTTTCTTCCAACCCAAAAATCTTATTCAGTTTAGACATGGTTGGAATTAATTTTGCGATTCTATCTGCATCGTGTAATGGCAAGTCTAAAACTCTAGCTGTATCTCGAATAGACGATTTCGCAGCCATTGTTCCGTATGTAATAATTTGCGCTACTTGATTGCTTCCATATTTATTGATGACATAATCCATTACTCTGCCACGACCTTCGTCATCAAAATCGATATCGATATCTGGCATACTTACACGGTCTGGATTTAAGAAACGCTCAAAAAGTAAATCGTATTTAAGCGGATCTATATTGGTAATCCAAAGGCAATAGGCTACTACAGAACCTGCGGCAGAACCACGACCTGGACCAACAGAGACATTCATTTTTCTGGCTTCGCGAATAAAATCTTCAACTATTAAAAAATAGCCAGGATAACCAGTATTTTTAATAACTTCAAGTTCAAAATCTATACGTTCTTTTATTTCTGGGGTTAATTCTGCATAACGCTTTTTGGCACCTTGAAAAGTAAGATGCTTTAAATATGAATCTTCATCTTTAAACTCTTTTGGAATATCAAATTTTGGAAGCAATACATCACGAGATAATTGAAAGGGTTCTATCTTATCAACTATTTCTTGAATGTTAGTAATAGCATCTGGAATGTCTTTGAAGAGGGATTTCATGTCTTCTGAAGACTTAAAATAATATTCCTGATTTGGCAAACCATAACGATAACCTCGTCCTCGCCCAATTGGAGTGGCTTGTTTCTCACCATCTTTTACACAAAGCAAAATATCGTGAGCATTGGCTTCCTCTCTTGTAGCATAGTAGGTATTGTTTGTTGCAACTAGTTTAATGTCATGTTTTTTAGAAAACTCAATTAAAACCTGATTTACGCGATTTTCATCTTCCTGATTATGGCGCATGAGTTCAATGTACAGATCATTAGCAAACTCGTTTTTCCACCATTGTAAGGCTTCTTCAGCTTGACTTTCACCAACATTAAGTACTTTACTTGGTACTTCTCCATACAAGTTGCCTGTTAAAACAATAAGGTCTTCTTTGTATTGTTTTATTAGTTCTTTATCAATTCTTGGCACATAATAAAACCCTTCGGTGTAAGCAATAGAAGACAGTTTGGCTAAATTATAATACCCTTTTTTGCTTTTTGCCAATAGCACTATTTGGTAACCATTATCTTTTCGCGTTTTATCTAAATGGTTTTCACAAACAAAAAACTCGCAACCAACTATAGGTTTTATTTCTTTACCAACAGGCAGTTCTCCCTTTTCTAAAGCTTTAGCATTTTTTATTTGAACATCTTTATTATAATTATTTACAGCTTTAACAAAATGAAAAGCTCCCATCATATTAGCATGATCTGTTAATGCAACTGCCGGCATGTTATATTTTGCAGCGACAGACACCAATTTATTTATGCTAATAGTAGATTGAAGAATAGAAAATTGCGAATGATTATGAAGGTGAACAAAATTGGCATCAGCTAATTCAGAAATATTTTCTTCTATCTCTGCTTCAGAAATTTCTTCGGCTTGTACTTCTTGTAGTCTTTGGTTTATTTTGGCGCTTTCCTGCTTAAGGTTAATGTGTTTTAACCCTATAAGCTGAATTTCCTTTGGATTGGCTTCAGAAAAATGCTGAAAATAATCAGGTTGTACATCCAACTCTTCTTTGGTGTATGCTTCTCTTCTGATGAGTTCGAAAAAACATCTTGCTGTAGCTTCAACATCTGCTGTGGCGTTATGTGCTTCTTCAAATGGCTCATTAAATAAATACTCATGTAACTCTGTTAAAGTTGGAAGTTTAAACTTGCCATAACGCCCTCCAGGTAATTTACAAAGCTCTGCTGTGTGCTCTGTACACGTATCTAATACTGGAAGTTCTTGTAATAGATTTGCAATGTCTCCTCTCACAAATTCAGCTCCCATGATATTTAAATCAAACCCTACATTTTGACCTACTATAAATTTTGCTTTATGCAATGCTTCATTAAATTTTTCTAAAACCACTTCGAGAGAAATTCCCTGTTCGAGTGCTAATTCAGTAGAAATTCCATGTATCTTTTCAGCATCATATGGAATATTAAATCCGTCTGGTTGAATAAGATAATCTTGATGCTCCAAACAATTTCCAAATTCGTCATGAAGTTGCCATGCAATCTGAACACATCTGGGCCAATTATCAACATCTGTTATTGGTGCATCCCAATGTTTAGGTAAACCTGTTGTTTCGGTATCGAAAATTAAGTACATAAAGATTTTTGTAAAAAATAAGAAGTTTAAAATTAAAAATAAATTCTGTTTATACATTATTATTTATAAACAGTTATAAACAAATTCCACATTGATTAGTTAACTCAAAAAAGGTTTTGTAAAAAATTTAATATATGATAAAAATCATGTTTTGTGCAATATCTATTATATAATTTTACCTCAATTCTATTATATAAATATCAAATCTAGTTATTATGAAAAAATTAAGATTAATAAGGTACGTAGTAATAGTCGTATCAGGTATACTTTTCACACAATGTACAAGTGAATATGAGGCTATTGTAGGACCAGCAGGAATAGACGGTGTAGATGGTGTAGATGGTATAGATGGTGTAGATGGCTCTGCGGCTGTCTGTATAGACTGTCACTCCCAATCGCACAGAGAGGGAATTTATGATGCTTATTATGCGATGACTACAAACCACTCTTCAGGTAGCTCATGGGCAAGAGGTACGAGTGAAAGTTGCGCAGCATGTCATAATAACGAAGGTTTCGTAGATTATATTGAAACTGGAGCCGTTGCAACTGGCGGATATAATATTTCAAACCCGATAACCTGTACTGGTTGCCACAGCACACATAGATCCTTCGATTTTGAAAACGATGGCAATGATTATGCCGTAAGAACTCTCGATGGTGTTGATTTAAGAGTATTTGCAGAAAATGATGCTTTACCTGATTATACTATTGATTATGGAAACGCTAGTAATTTATGTGCTAATTGCCACCAGCCAAGAAGAGGTGCTCCAACTGTAGGGGATTATCCTGGTAAATATTTGCAAACTAGTGGGCATTGGGGTCCTCACCATGGTCCACAAACAGCTTTATTAGAAGGTATATTAGGTGCCTATAGCACATTTACTAATATAGTAGAAGACATCCCAGCTACTGCATCAGCAACACATAGAACTGACACCGGTGCATGTATTGATTGCCATATGAGAGGAACTACCGATGGTTCTTATGGTCATACTTGGAACCCAGCGGGTACTAATTGTGCGTCTTGCCACAGTGCTCCATTTGAAGAACTCAAGCTAGGGTATTCTGGTTATGAGGAAGATATTGAGACTCTAGGAGCTATATTAGAAAATGTTGTTGGTCAAGCTATTGAAAGAGATTCTAATGGTGAATGGGTACCTGTTTTTGAAGCTGACGGTGTTACTCCCGTTCTACAATACCTATTTGTTCAACAGGAGTAACACC
>JARRKS010000069.1:0-5590 GCA_037387865.1 Flavobacteriaceae bacterium | reverse complement strand
GAAACAATATTTGACACACTTAATGCAAAAGCAGCTTTATTTGCTATTGATGAAATAAAAGAAGAACGAAATATTGATATTCCATTAATGGTTTCTGGAACCATTACAGATGCGTCAGGAAGAACCTTGTCAGGACAAACTGTTGAAGCTTTTTTGACTTCAATTTCCCATATTCCTTTGTTAAGTGTTGGTTTTAATTGTGCACTTGGTGCAGACCAATTACAACCGTATTTACAACGGTTATCAAAAGCTACAGACTTTTTCACATCAGCACATCCAAATGCAGGATTGCCTAATGCTTTTGGAGAATATGACCAAACACCAGAACAGATGAAAGTATTAATTGAGAACTATCTAAAAGATGGATTGGTTAATATTGTTGGTGGTTGTTGTGGTACAACTCCAGAACATATAAAGGCAATTGCGGAAATAGCAGCAAAGTATAAACCACGTCAAAAGGAATTAGTTGATGTATGATTTTGGAAGTGGCTATTTTAAATATTAAACAAGGATTGTCTGAAGAATTTGAATTAGAGTTTGAAAAAGCAAAAACAATCATTTCGTCAATGAAAGGCTATATTTCTCATGATTTAAGAAAATGTGTTGAAGTTGAAGATAAGTATATTTTGTTAGTGAATTGGGAAAAGATAGAAGACCATGAAATCGGTTTTAGAACATCAAATGAATACCAACAATGGAAATCTCTTTTACATCATTTTTATTATCCGTTTCCCGTTGTTGAACATTACAAATAATGAATTTATATAAAAAATATTTAACACTTTCAGGATTGGAGCCGTTGGTTGTAACTCCAGAAAGCAACTTTATAAATGTAGGTGAACGTACTAATGTTACAGGTTCGCGCAAATTTTTACGCTTAATAAAAGAAGAAAAATTTGAAGAAGCTCTGGATGTAGCAAGAGATCAGGTCGAAGGAGGAGCTCAAATTCTTGATGTGAATATGGACGAAGGTATGTTGGATGGCAAACATGCTATGGTGACCTTTTTGAATCTTATTGCATCAGAACCAGATATCGCTCGCATTCCAATTATGATTGATAGCTCCAAATGGGAGATCATTGAAGCGGGCTTGCAGGTAGTTCAGGGAAAATCTGTAGTAAACTCCATTAGTTTAAAAGAAGGTGAAGAGGTTTTTATAAAACAGGCAAAGCTTGTAAAACGTTATGGAGCAGCGGTTATTGTTATGGCTTTTGATGAAGATGGGCAAGCAGACACATATCAGCGTAGAATAGATATTTGCAAAAGGTCTTATGATATTTTAGTAAACAAAGTCAATTTTCCACCTCAAGACATCATATTTGATCCTAATATTTTCCCAGTGGCAACAGGAATGGAAGAACACAAGCTCAATGCATTGGATTTCTTCAATGCTACAAAATGGATTCGTGAAAATCTACCATATGCCAATGTTTCAGGAGGCGTAAGTAATGTGTCGTTTTCATTTCGTGGTAATGATTCAGTTAGAGAAGCCATAAATTCGGCATTTCTTTATCACGCAATTCAACATGGTATGAATCTGGGAATTGTAAACCCAACCATGTTAGAAGTTTATGACGAAATCCCTAAAGATTTGTTAGAACATGTTGAGGACGTACTCCTAAACAGAAGAGATGATGCTACAGAACGGTTATTGGATTTTGCAGAAACTGTAAAAGGAAATAAAAAGGAAGACGAAACAAAAGTATTAGAATGGAGAAGTGATGCATTGCAAGATAGAATTACACATAGTTTGGTTAAAGGCATAGAAACATTTATTATAGAAGATGTAGAAGAGGCAAGACAATCTGTTTCAAAACCAATTGAAGTCATAGAAGGACATCTAATGATAGGCATGAATGTAGTTGGCGATTTGTTTGGAAGCGGAAAAATGTTTTTGCCACAAGTGGTAAAATCAGCTCGAGTTATGAAAAAAGCGGTAGCTTATTTACAACCATTCATTGAAGCCGAAAAAGATGGTAAGCAGGAGTTTGCAGGTCGCGTGTTAATGGCAACAGTAAAAGGTGATGTTCATGATATTGGCAAAAATATTGTTAGTGTCGTCTTGGGTTGTAATAATTACGAAATCATTGATTTAGGAGTTATGGTTCCCCCTGAAAAAATTATTGAAATTGCCAAAAAAGAACAAGTAGATATTATTGGGTTAAGTGGACTTATTACACCATCACTAGATGAAATGGTTTACGTTTCTAAAGAAATGGAAAAACAAGGCTTCAATGTGCCTTTATTAATTGGTGGAGCGACCACGTCTCGAGCACATGCTGCTGTAAAAATTGCACCTAATTATTCAAACACTGTTGTTCATGTTAATGACGCTTCAAGAGCTGTAACTGTTGTTGGTAATTTGCTTCAAAAGGATAGTAGAGTTTATAAAGAACAGATTCGTGAAGAATATGAAAAATTTAGAGAACAATTTTTAAAACGAGGAAAAAAGAAAGATTATGTTTCAATTGAAGAAGCCAGAAAAAGAAAATTCAAAATTAACTGGAAAGATTCAAATATTGTTAAACCAAAACAATTAGGAATTCAAATTCTTGATGATTTTGATATTACAAAACTGAAAAATTATATTGATTGGAGTCCGTTTTTTAGAAGTTGGGATTTACACGGAAAATATCCGGAAATATTAAAAGATGAAATTGTAGGAGAGCATGCAACAGAGTTATACAAAGATGCTCAAGTTTTACTTAAACGAATTTTCAATGAAAAACTCCTTAAAGCAAAAGCTGTGTTTGGTCTCTTTCCTGCAAATACGGTAAATGATGATGATATTGAAGTTTATGATGAATCAGGAAAATTGTCTCGAACCTTCTTAACATTACGTCAGCAGTTAGAAAAAAGAGAAGGTGTGCCCAATTTTGCTTTAGCAGATTTTATTGCTCCAAAGGACACAAAAATTCAAGATTATGTAGGTGCTTTTTGTGTTTCAACTGGATTTGGAACAGACGAGTTATCAAAACAGTTTGAAAGAAATCATGATGATTACAATGCTATTATGATTAAAGCTTTAGCAGATAGATTGGCTGAAGCTTTTGCAGAATATTTACATAAAGAAGTAAGAACAAATTATTGGGCCTATACCAAAAATGAAAACCTCTCTAATGAAGAACTGATTAAAGAAAGTTATAATGGCATTCGACCTGCACCTGGTTATCCTGCATGTCCTGATCATTTAGAAAAGAAAACCATTTGGAAATTGTTGAGTGTTGAAGAAAACATTGGTGTTAAACTAACGGAAAGTTTAGCCATGTGGCCAGCAGCCAGTGTAAGTGGTTATTATTTTGCTAATCCTGAAGCTAAATATTTTGGATTAGGAAAAATAACTCAAGACCAACTAAAAGATTATGCCAAGCGCAGAAATATAAGTAAAGAAAAAGCCGAGAAATGGTTAAGCCCTAATTTAGCAGAATAAATAGAATGAAAATTACAGAACACTTAAAGCAAGCCAACGGAAAAACATTATTTTCCTTCGAAATAATTCCACCTCAAAAAGGAACTAGTATTCAGGAATTGTATGATAATATCGATCCTTTAATGGAATTCAATCCTCCATTTATTGATGTTACAACATCTCGCGAAGAGTATGTTTATATAGATAGAGATGGACTTTTAGATAGAAAAATTACCAGAATGCGTCCAGGAACAGTAGGTATTTGCGCAGCTATAAAACATAAATATGAAGTTGATACTGTACCTCATGTACTTTGTGGAGGATTCACAAAAGAAGAAACAGAGTATCTTTTGGTAGATTGTCATTATCTGGGAATAGAAAATGTGATGGCTTTAAGAGGCGATGCTATGAGTCATCAAAAGTATTTTGAACCAACCAAGGGAGGTAATAAATTTGCGTCCGATTTAGTAATTCAAATTAAAGATCTAAATAAAGGAAAGTATCTGCATGAAGTTATAGAAGCCACCAATAAATCTGATTTTTGCATTGGCGTAGCTGGTTATCCAGAAAAACATATTGAAGCACCATCATTAGAATCTGATTTAAAGAGACTAAAACAAAAAGTTGATTTAGGTGCAGATTATGTAGTGACTCAAATGTTTTTTGAAAACAAAAAATATTTCGAGTTTGTAAAAAAAGCAAGAGATTTTGGTATTGATGTACCCATAATTCCAGGCATAAAACCCATTGCAGTTAAAAGACATTTGCAACTTTTACCACAAGTTTTTAAAATAGATTTACCCGAAGATTTAATTACCGAAGTAGAAAAGTGTAAAAACAACAAAGAGGTTAGGCAATTGGGAGTAGAGTGGAGTATTGAACAGTCAAAAGAATTGCTCAAAGCTGGTGTTCCAGTTTTGCATTATTATTCTATGGGAAAGAGTGATAATATAAAAGCTATTGCTTCGCAAGTATTTTAATTATTCTATTACTTTTGTTTTAGAATAATTTACATGAAGCAATATTTAGCTTATTTTTTCTGTTTCTTTTTTGCAATTAGCTTTTCTCAAGAAAAGCAGGAGTCTTCATCTTATTTAGATATCAATTACTTTAGTGGTAATATCGCTTTACATAATGATGATATTCTTCATTTAATTACGGGGCATCCTGAAGGATTTATTTTTAGCTGGAACCAAAAAACCTTCGGGCATAAAGATTGGGAACAACGTTTTGGATATCCAGATTATGGTCTGTCTTTTGCCTACCAAGATTTAAAAAATGATGTATTAGGGAATAATTATTCAATTTATGGTCATGTTAATTTCTATCTCTTAAAACGGCATATAATATTTAGAATTGGGCAAGGGATTGCTTTTACTACAAATCCTTACGATAAAGACAGCAATCATAAAAACATAGCATTCGGTTCTAAATTTATGAGTAGCACTTACGCCATGATTAATTATAAAAAAGAACGCATCTTTGATAAATTTGGTTTACAGGCTGGAATTAGTTTAATTCATTATTCAAATGCAAATGTAAAAGCTCCAAATACGAGCATCAATTCAATAACATTTAATGTTGGTGTAACTTATAATTTAGATGATGATGATCCAGAATTTATTAGAACAGTAACCAAAGAAAAGTTTACTGAACCTATTAAATACAATTTAGCTTTTAGAAGTGGTATTAATCAAAGCGATATTATTGGTAGTGGTCAATTTCCGTTTTATATATTTTCTGTTTATGCAGATAAGCGAATAAATCATAAAAGTGCATTGCAATTTGGAACAGATATTTTCTTTTCCAATTTTTTAAAAGAATTAATTTATTATAAGTCAGTTGCTTTTCCTGAAGAAAATGTAAATGGCGATGAGGATTACAAACGCGTAGGTATTTTTGCAGGACACGAACTTTTTATTAATAAGTTGAGTCTGGTCACTCAATATGGCTATTATGTTTATTATCCATATGATTTTGAAGGTCGAACCTATATTAGAATTGGACTAAAGCGATATTTTGGAGAGAACTGGTTTGGAGCAATAACCTTAAAATCGCATGGAGCGAGAGCAGAAGCTGTAGAATTTGGAGTTGGAATAAGATTATGAAAAAATTAGTTTACATAATTTGTATTGTATTTCTATTAGCATGCAATAGTGAAGATGCTGGAGATTGTTTTCA
>JARRKS010000068.1:0-5598 GCA_037387865.1 Flavobacteriaceae bacterium | reverse complement strand
AAAATGCCAGAATTGGTTTCACTTTTTAATGGTATGGGTGGTGCTTGTGCTGCATTAATAGGTCTAATTGAATATCAACATTATGTTGGAGATAAGTTATCTTTATTTACAATTGTTTCTGGTATGATAATCGGTAGTATATCGTTTTCAGGTAGTATGATTGCATGGGCAAAACTTAATGGAAGATTGAACAAACCATTACGCTTGCCGCGTTATAATATTTTGAATAATTTACTTTTATTATCCATTTTAGTCTTTGGAGTTTATTTAATAAGTATTACCGGTGGCAACCAAATATTATTATATATATTATTTTTTGCAGCGTTAGCTTATGGTGTTTTATTTGTATTACCCATTGGTGGAGCAGATATGCCTGTGGTCATATCATTATTAAATTCATTTACGGGTCTTGCTGCTGCTTTTGCCGGATTTTTATATGGAAATATGGTCATGCTTACAGGAGGAATATTAGTTGGATCAGCAGGTACAATTTTAACTCTTGCTATGTGTAAGGCAATGAATAGGGCACTGCCTAATATTATTTTTGGTGCATTTGGTGACAATAATTCTGCAGATGACAAAGAATCAAGTAGTGTAAAAGGAACTATAAAAGAAGTAACCTCTAGTGATGCCGCTATCTTAATGAACTATTCACAATCTGTAATAATTGTACCTGGATATGGACTTGCAGTTGCTCAAGCCCAGCATTCCATTCATGAATTGGAGTTACTATTGGAAAGCAGAGGAATTGAAGTTAAATATGCTATTCATCCAGTAGCTGGGCGAATGCCTGGTCATATGAATGTTTTATTGGCTGAAACAAATGTAGAATATGAAAAATTGGTGGAAATGGAAGATATAAATTCAGAATTTGCAAATACCGATGTTGTTTTTGTCGTTGGAGCTAATGATGTCGTAAATCCAGCCGCACATAATGATTCTAAAAGTCCAATTTATGGTATGCCAATTTTAGAGGTTGAAAATGCGAAGCACATTATAGTGAATAAACGTACTATGAATGCCGGTTATGCAGGAATTGAAAACGAATTATTTTACAACCCAAAAACATCTATGCTATTTGGTGATGCTAAATCTTCTATACAAGCAATTATTTCTGAATTAAAGGAAATGTGATCTAATCTTTTTTATTAAGAGTTAATTGATATTCCAATTTAATCTTTATATCATTCTTTAACCTAATTTTCTATTTAGAGAACTCAAATTTTTCTATTTTTGTAATAACAATATAAAATATGGCTATAATTAAGAGAGATGACAATGAAATTACCATAAAGGGTGATAAAGAATTTGATCATGTGCCCTCATTGAAGGCTAAAGCACTTCGTATTAACCTCAATGAAAATATTTACGGTACATTTGCTGAAATTGGTGCAGGTCAAGAAACAGTTCGACATTTTTTTCGAGCAGGTGGTGGTTCTGGAACGATTGCCAAAGCAATGTCTGCATATGATAAGGATTTTAGTGATGCAATTTATGGTATAGAAGATGATAAACGCTATGTAACAGAAACACGGTTACGTAAAATGTTAAATCATGAAGTTCGCCTTATAGAAGAACGGATTACTAGAGACAAACACCCAAATAAATTATTTTTCTCATTTGCTAATACAGTAGCTACTATAGATTTTGCCAAAAAATTTAAAGGTCATGGTTGGGTTGGTGTTAAATATCAGATTGAACCTAATCAAGAGTATAATGACATAGTATTACATGTTCGATTTAAGGAAAATGATGCTCGGCTTCAACAAGAAACTCTAGGAATTCTTGGTACAAATTTGATTTATGGTGCATATTATAAATATAATGAACCCAAAAAACTACTTCGTTATTTGTATGATCATCTTCATCATGATCAAATAGAAATTGATACTGTTAATTTTTCAGGACCACTTTTTAAAGATGTTGATAATAGATTAATGAGTCTTCAACTCGTTAAAAATGGTATGACAGATGCTGTTATGTTTGATCCAGATGGAAATAATGTTCTGCCAGCAAGTGCCTTATATAAAAAGAATATTTTAGCACTTCGTGGAAGCTTTAGACCTGTTACCAAAGTAAACATGGATATGTATGTGAAATCATATGAAATGTTTGTTAACGAAAACAAAGTTGACGAAAAGAACACACAAGTCCTCTTTGAAATCACATTGTCTAATTTAAGAGCAGAAGGAGAAATTGATGAGCAAGATTTCATGGATAGAGCAGATTTATTATGCTCTTTGGGGCAAACAGTACTTATATCCAATTTTAAAGAATATTATAAACTTGTTGAATATTTCTCACTTTACACCAAAAACAGAATGGGACTTTCTATGGGTGTGAATAATTTAGTGGATATTTTTGATGAAAAATATTATAGGCATTTAAGTGGAGGTATTCTTGAGGCCTTCGGTAAATTATTCTATAAAGATTTAAAAGTTTATCTATATCCAATGATAAATAGTAAAACTGGAGAATTAACAACAAGCAAAAATGTTAAGGTTCATCCTCGTATGAAAGAATTATACAAGTTCTTTAAATACAATGGTAAGGTTGTAGATATTGAAGACTACGATTCTGAAGTACTAAACATCTTTTCGCGCGAGATACTTCAGCTAATTGCGGATGGCAAAGCCGGTTGGAAAGATATGCTTCCAGATGGTATTGCAGACTTAATTAAAGACTATCGTTTATTTGGATATACTAGAAAACCAATCGTTTTAAAAAAGAAATTAAGAGTAAAGTAATTATTTACAACTTTTGTCTATTCTAAAACCTGAAGAGCATGTTCTTTTGCTTTTACTTTATCAATTATTTTTGAAATTATCCCACTTTCATCTATTACAAAGGTAACACGATGAATACCATCAAAGGTTCTACCCATAAATTTTTTTGGACCCCAAACCTCAAAAGCATTTATCATGGTTTTATCTACATCAGCAATTAAAGGGTATTGAAAATTATACTTCTTTTTAAAGTTACTTTGTTTTCTTTGAGTATCTGCACTCACTCCTAGAATCTCATAACCATAATCTTTCAATATTTTATAATTGTCTCTTAAATTACATGCTTCAACAGTACAAGTAGGAGTATTTGCTTTAGGATAGAAGAAAATAATCAATTTTTTGCCTTTATAATCAGAAAGTGTTACTGTGTTACCTTCATGATCTATAGCTTGAAAATTTGGAGCCTTATCTCCTACTTTTAATGTGGTCATAATTCTTAACTTTGTGATTGCAAATGTACAATAAATGAATAAACAAGAAAAAGTAGATTTTGTTATAAAAACACTTCAAGAGAAATATCCAGAAATCCCAATCCCACTAGACCATAAAGATCCATATACGTTATTAATTGCTGTATTATTATCAGCACAAAGTACTGATGTTAGGGTTAATCAAATAACACCAATTCTTTTTAAAAGAGCAGACAACCCATATGATATGTTCAAACTTACTATTGAAGAAATTAGAGAAATTATTAAACCTGTTGGACTTTCTCCAATGAAAAGCAAAGGAATTCATGGATTATCAAAAATTTTAATAGAAAAGCATGATGGCAAAGTCCCACAGAGTTTTGAAGCATTAGAAGCATTACCGGCAGTTGGTCATAAAACAGCCAGTGTTGTTATGTCTCAAGCTTTTGGTGTTCCTGCTTTTCCTGTAGATACTCATATACATAGATTAATGTATCGTTGGGGATTAAGTAATGGCAAAAATGTAGTTCAAACAGAAAAAGATGCAAAACGTTTGTTTCCAAAAACACTTTGGAATGATCTGCATTTACAAATTATTTGGTATGGTCGTGAATATTCTCCTGCTAGAGGATGGAATCTTGATAAGGATATTATTACAAAAACTATCGGAAGACAATCTGTAATTAAAGACTATTATAAAATAAAAAAGTCCTGATGACTAACTATCAGGACTTTTCAAAGTTTAGTTGAGAAGTGCTTCAAACTTCATCTTATTACAATTTATAACACTTAAAGCCTTTGAATAATCTAGAAGAAATTTAACCGTTTCTTCTCTCGGTTTTACGTTGTTCAAATTTTTAATAGAACGTTCAGAGTAAAGTTTTGCCATTACGTTAATTTTGTAGTTAATTACATTTTTAACGCAGAAAAATTTACTTTATTGTTTAATTGGTTAAAATAATATTATGTTTTTCAATTATTTTCCTCATATTTATTAAAGCATATCGCATACGCCCGAGTGCGGTATTAATGCTCACACCTGTTTTATCTGATATTTCTTTAAAGCTCATATCATTGTACATACGCATTAAAAGCACTTGTTTTTGATCTTCTGGGAGCTCCTCTATTAGGCGTCTAACATCATTTTCAAGTTGATCTTTAATAATTTGTTTTTCAGCATTTAAAGCGTTATCACTCAAAACAGAAAAAATACTGAATTCGCCACTGTTATCAAATTTGGGCATTCTATTATTTCTTCTATAATGATCTATTATAAGATTATGTGAGATTCTCATAATCCAAGGTAAAAACTTACCTTCTTCATTGTATGCACCTTTTTTTAAGGTTCTTATAACCTTAATAAAAGTATCTTGAAAAATATCTTCCGCAATATCTTTATCATATACTTTTGAGTAAATAAAACTATAAATACGTTGCTTGTGCCTATTAATTAGAGTTTCTAAAGCACTTTCATCTCCATTAATATAGCTACTTACAAGTATAGCATCTGAAATAACTTGGTTTTGCATAATCATTACTTTTAATCAAAGAATTAGTCTTCTTTGCTTGGGGTTAAACTTTAAAAAGTAATATTATGCTATAGGCGAATGTTAAATTATTTGATTATGAATTTCAAATATAACAACAATCGTTCCTAAAAAACAAAAATTTAGACAACTTTTTAACAATTCGTTAAGATGCAATCCATTTTTTAAGCTGAAATAGATATAGTATCTTTGCAGGATTATTCCTCGAAAAGTCTTATGATTACTAACATTTCAGAAGTTAATCCAAAAGAAAACATCATTATAAAAGGTGCTAAATTGCATAATTTAAAAAATGTTGATGTTGTTATTCCCAGAAATAAATTAGTGGTAATCACTGGATTATCGGGTTCTGGTAAGTCCAGTTTGGCTTTTGATACCTTATATGCAGAAGGCCAAAGAAGATATGTTGAAAGCCTCTCCAGTTATGCCAGACAGTTTTTAGGAAGACTTAACAAGCCAAAAGTAGATTACATTAAAGGCATTGCTCCTGCTATTGCAATTGAGCAGAAAGTAAATTCCACGAATCCAAGGTCTACTGTAGGAACTACAACGGAAATTTATGACTATTTAAAGTTATTATTTGCTAGAATTGGAAAAACATATTCACCAAAATCAGGAAATCTGGTAAGTAAAGATACCGTTAAAGATGTTTTGGATTATATCAAAACATTTTCAGAAAATGAGAAGTTATTGCTTTTGGCTCCAATACATTTAGAAAAAGGGCGTGAAATGAGCGATAAGCTTAAAACATTAAAACAACAGGGTTATGCTAGGGTAAAAATTAATGATCGTGTTTTAAGAATTGAAGAAGCTGAATCGTTTCAAGAGTCAATAAAAAAATATTTTTAGTTGTAG
>JARRKS010000067.1:0-7896 GCA_037387865.1 Flavobacteriaceae bacterium | reverse complement strand
GATACGTATCCGTTCATGAGGTATGATATGTTTAGTTTACCTAGCGAGACAGTAACGCATAAAAGAGGCACACAGGTTGATGCCTATCCAGAAATTATTTTGACCAGTGCTGAGTCTTACTTCTTACAAGCTGAAGCAGCTGTTCGCGGTATGGGATCTGGTGATGCTAATGCATTGTTCCAATCGGGTATAAGAGAAGCTATGAAATTATGGAATGTATCTGGAGATGATTATATAGCCAATGAGGATTTAGCAGATATTTCTACAGGAACTATGGACGAGATGCTTGAGAAAATAGCGATTCAGAGATGGCTAGTGAGCTATACAGATGGTTTTGAAGCTTGGGCAGTAGTAAGAGATTATGGCTACCCAGCTGAGCTTGCTGCAGGTGTTTCTAACCCAACGATTTTTGAATTAGGAACATTGAATGGCGCTTATCCACAAAGAATGCGTTACGGTAGTAATGCTCAAGCTAACCCTAATTATGATGCTGCAATATCGGCTCAAGGACCTGATTTACAAGGAACAAAACTCTGGTTTGCACAATAAGATTTAGTAATAAACAATTGAATTGGTTTTTTGAAAAGAGGTTAGTTTTTAGAGCTAACCTTTTTTCTTTTTAAATCTATTCTTATTATCTTAAATTATAAGGAATTCCAAAATTTATAAATTAGTTAAAAATTAAACTTGTGAAGATTAATAAATACACATTTCATGCTACATTAAGCATCTTTTTTCTTTTCATATTATCCTGTGAAAAGAATAATGAAGAATCACAATATTTATTTGATGTTGTAAGTAGTGATCATACAAATATTCATTTTAAAAATATAATACCAGTAAATAAACTCACTAACTCTTTTATTTATGAATATGTCTATAATGGAGGAGGAGTTGCAATAGGAGACATTAACAATGATGGCCTAGATGATATTTATTTTACATCAAACCTTGATGATAACCAACTCTATCTTAATTTAGGAAATCTTGAGTTTAAGAATATTACCGAAGTTTCTAACACCAAAGGTAAAAGGGGTTGGGCGACAGGTGTAAGTATGGTGGACATTAATAATGATGGCCTATTGGATATTTATGTGTGTAGATCTGGACCTTATGCAAAACCTACATATTTAGCTAACGAATTATTTCTTAATAAAGGAAACAACGCAAACGGGGTACCGGTGTTTGAAGAATCTGCAGAATCTTTTGGTATTGCAGATAGAAGTAATTCCATACAATCGGCTTTTATAGATTTCGATTTAGATGGGGATCTAGATATGTATTTAATGAACCATAATCCACAAACGTTTTCATTAAGCAGTGATACTGAAGCATATTCACCTTTAGGAGATAAGTTTTATGTGAATGAAGATGGTAATTTCATAGATAAAACTGAAGAGGTTGGTATATATTCTAACTCTATATCATACGGATTAGGAGTTGGTATATCAGATTTAAATTTAGACGGATGGCCAGATATATATATATCCAATGATTATGATGAACCAGATTATATGTACATTAATCAAAAAGATGGAACTTTTGATGAAGTGATTAAAAAAGCTACCAATCATATTGCCAATTTCTCTATGGGAAATGATATAGCAGATTTTGACAATGATGGTTATATGGATGTTATGACATTGGATATGGTTTCTGAAGATAATTATGGAATGAAAACCAGTATGGCCAGTATGAATCCAGAGAAATTTAATAAAAATGTTGAAGCTGGTAAGCACTATCAATATATGTATAATGTGTTGCTTAAGCATAGCACATATATAGATAGTTTAGGAATACCGTTTTATTCAGATGTAGGTCAGATTACTGGGATTTCAAATACAGATTGGAGTTGGGCACCTTTACTTGCAGATTTTGATAACGATGGGTTAAAAGATATTTTTATTACTAATGGAATTAAAAAAGACTTCAGGAATAAAGATTATTATAACATGATGAAGAAGTATAGGAGTCAAAATCCTGATGCATTATCTAATGAGGAAAAAATCATGTACCTTTTAGACGAAATGCCTTCCAGACCTCATAAAAATTATTTTTATAAAAACAATGGTGAATTAACGTTTGAAAACACTTCAGATATTTGGATGCAAGATCCATCAAAAACGCTTTCTAATGGTGCTGCTTACGCAGATTTAGATAACGATGGTGATTTGGATTTAGTTGTTAACAATGTAGATGAAGAAGCCTTAATCTTAAGAAACAACACGAATGAAAATTCTAACCATATTAATTTACAGTTTAGGGGTTTGCCCAAGAATTCAATGGGAATAGGTGTTAAAGCTGTAGTTTATGCAAATAATAAGCAACAGGTTTTTGAAAATTATTCTGTTAGAGGTTACCAGTCTTCTGTACCACCTAAAATCTATGTTGGATTGGGAGAAATTGCTAAAGTTGATTCTGTTCAAATATATTGGCCAAACCATAAAGTGCAAAGCTTGTCGAATCCCGAGATCAATAAATTATTAACTGTTGACTATTCTGAAAATGAAGTCGTACAAGTTTCAAACATTGAAAAAGAGAAGACTCTTTTCTCTTTCTCAAATGTGTTATCGAATGTGAAGCATATTGAGAATGAGTATGATGACTACAAAGAACAAGTGCTTTTACCTCATAAAATGTCTCAATTTGGGCCAGCAATAGCAGTTGGAGACATAAATTCTGATGGTTTAGAAGACATCTATTTTGGGCAAAGCACAGGATTTGTTTCTTCAATATATACACAAAACTCAAAAGGAGATTTTGATGAACACCAAACTTTTCTTGAAGATGCAATTTATGAAGACCTAGATGCTGAATTTTTTGATTTTGATAATGATGGTGATTTAGACCTTTATGTTGCAAGTGGCGGAAACGAATTTGAACCAAATTCCGAAAATTATGCAGATAGATTGTATGAAAATAAGAATGGAAAATTTGTAAAGCGTACGGATTTACTTCCAAGCAATTTATACTTTAGTAGTTCAAGTATTCAGATAGCAGATTACGACAATAATGGTTATTTAGATTTATTTGTTGGAGGCAGGCTTATACCACATGATTATCCTAATCCAGAAAGTAGCAGAATATTAAAAAATAATAATGGACATTTTGAAGATGCAACCCAAGCAGTTGCACCTGATCTTATTAACATAGGATTGGTTACAGATGCTAATTGGACAGACTATGATGGAGATGGAGATGTAGACCTTTGTGTAGTTGGAGAATGGATGCCACCAACATTTTTTGAAAATGACAACAATGTTCTAAATAAAAGAGAATTTGAAAATTTAGAAAAGCTTTCAGGATGGTATTATTCAATCAAGGCCGCAGACTTTGATAATGATGGTGATAAAGATTTTATTTTGGGTAATCTAGGTGAAAATTATAAGTACAAAGCTAATAGTGCAGAACCATTTGAAGTATATTATCATGATTTTGATGATAATGGAAGAAGAGATATCGTACTCAGTTACTATAATTTTGGCGAATTATTTCCAGTAAGAGGTAAATCTTGTTCTACAGAACAAATTCCTGACATTAAAAAAATAATACCAACGTATGATCAATTCGGAAAATCTACCGTTGCAGATATTTACGGTGAAGAAAACCTTAAAGAGTCTTTGCATTTGTTAAGTTATAATTTTAAAAGCGGCATTTTGAAAAACAATGGATCTGGAAATTTTGAATTTATAAGCCTTCCAGAGATTGCTCAAATATCATCTGTAAATGACATGATTATATATGATTTAGACCTAGATCAAGATTTGGATATTGTTGTGGCAGGAAACTTATTTACTTCAGAAATTGAAACACCTAGAAATGATGCAGGATATGGAATGGTTTTGATAAACGAAGGAGATTTTAATTTTAGACCTGTAAATGTTAACCAAAGTGGTTTATTTTTACCTAAAGATGTCAAAATATTACAAAAAATAAACATTAATAACAAACCTCACATTTTAGTGGGTAACAACAATGATGTTTTACAGGTTCTTGAACTAAATACACAACACGAAATGAAGTAATAAAGTATTTTTACTGCATCTCTTTAGTTTTAGATTTTTTATTTGCTCACGTTGGTTATTCGTCGAAATTCTTATAACATTAATGAAAGACAGCTTACTTTTGTAGTTGATAAAATTTAAATCCAATGGTTACCAATATACAGTTTAAAAATTTAGATGATATAAGTTATAAAGAAGCAGGGATTTTTGAGAATACACGATTCGAAAAAATTCATAATATTGTTTTTGATGACTCAAACTGTGGCTCTATAATAGTAGCAAAAGAAATTGCAGATCTTATTAAAGAAAAACAATCTAAAAATAAAAAATGTATTTTAGGTTTAGCAACAGGTTCTTCACCAATAAGGGTTTATGACGAACTTGTTAGAATGCATAAAGAAGAAGGGTTGAGTTTTAAAAACGTTGTTACTTTTAACTTGGATGAATATTTCCCAATGTCAAAAGATAATGAGCAAAGCTATCATTATTTTATGCATGAACATCTATTTGATCATGTAGATATTTTAAAAGAAAACATACATATTCCAAAGGGTGATATTGAATCAGATAGCATATTAGACTTTTGTATAGAATATGAAAAGAAAATTAAAGACTATGGTGGTTTAGATTTTCAATTATTGGGTATTGGTAGAACAGGGCATATTGGCTTTAATGAACCAGGTTCACATGGTAAATCTAGAACAAGATTAATTACTTTAGATCATGTTACTAGAACAGATGCAGCCTCTTCATTTTTAGGCTTGGATAACGTTCCCAAAAGAGCTATTACTATGGGAATAGGAACTATTAAGGAAGCCAAACGAATTGTATTATTAGCTTGGGGAGAAAATAAAGCAGAAACTATTAAAGAAACTATAGAAGGAGAGGTTACATCACATGTGCCAGCAACATATCTTCAAGGTCATAATAATACAACTTTTGTTTTAGATAAGGGAGCGGCCTCTTTACTTACTCAATATCATACACCCTGGTTGGTAGGTCCTTGTGATTGGGATGAAAACCTTACGCGTCGTGCTATTGTTTGGTTATGTAATCTTACTTCAAAGTCTATCTTGAAATTGACCGATAAAGATTATAACGATAATGGCATGGAAAGCCTATTGGCGCAAGAAGGCAGTGCTTATTATTTAAACATAAAGAATTTTAATATTCTACAAAATACGATTACAGGCTGGCCAGGTGGTAAACCAAATGCGGACGATTCACGAAGACCAGAAAGAGCATTACCAAAGAGAAAAAGAGTTATCATTTTTAGTCCTCATCCTGATGATGATGTTATTTCTATGGGAGGAACTTTTGATAGATTGGTAGAACAAGGTCATGACGTTCATATTGCTTATCAAACATCCGGAAATATAGCGGTTTCTAATTATGAAGCAATGAAATTTGCAGAGGTAGGTTTCGAATTAGATTCAAACAACGAATTATTCAAAAGCATCGTTAATGTTGCACACAATAATCTCAATACAGAATTAAATACTCCAGAGCTTTTAAAAATAAAAGGACTCATTCGTCAGAAAGAATCTTTGGCAGCAACAAGATATTTTGGTATTCCTGATATAATGTGCGAAATTATTAAACGTGTTAAGCCGCATCAAATTTATGCAGCAGGCGATTTGGCAGATCCTCATGGAACACATAGGGTTTGTTTAAATGCATTATTCAAAGCCCTTGAAGTAATTAAGCAAAAAGAATTTATGAAAGATTGCTGGGTTTGGCTTTATAGAGGTGCTTGGCATGAATGGGGTATACATGAAATTGATATGGCAGTTCCAATGAGTCCAGATCAAGTGGCGAGAAAAAGACGTGCAATATTCTTTCACCAATCACAAAAAGATAATGTAATGTTTCAAGGAGATGATGCCAGAGAGTTTTGGGTAAGAGCTGAAGAAAGGAATACAGAAACAGCAACAAAGTACAGAGAACTTGGTATGGCAGACTATGAAGCTATGGAAGCATTTAAAAGACACTTTTTTTAAAGTGTAATCAGAATGTAGCTTATTTTTTTAAATTTTCATTTTAGATTCAAAATTACCTTGAAATTAATTTAAAACATTTATCTATGAAAAACTTTAATGGTATTTTTTGTGTCTTTTTGATATTAATATTGTCATGTAATACTAAAGAAAAAGCACCTCAAAAAAGCGAACATTCTATTAGTGTCATGGCTTATTATGTTCCAAAACAGAATTATCCAATAGATCAACTTCCATTAGATAAGCTAACACATATTATATTTTCTTTTAGTAAGGTTATTGATGGTGAAATGAAGTTTAATAACGACAAAAATGATTCTTTACTTCAGGAGTTAGTAAAACAAAGAAAAAAATATCCTGATTTAAAAATTATGATTGCATGTGGAGGTTGGGGTGCAGATGGTTTTTCAGATATGTCAAGTACGGCACAGAATAGACAAAAATTTGTAAATAGTGCAATCGATTTTATAAAAACATACGATCTGGATGGCATAGATATAGATTGGGAATATCCTGCTATACCTGCAGCAAACACAGGTGCTAGACCTGAAGACAAAGAAAATTTCACATTACTAATGAAAGAATTAAGGCAACAACTTAATGCTCTGGAAAAAGCCCAAACATTAACATTTGCTTCGGCTGGTTGGGAACCATATTATGATAATATCGAACTTGACAAAGTCATGGAGTATGTAGATTTCATGAACATTATGACCTATGATCAGGTAGGAGGATCTTCAAAATTTACTGGGCATCATACACCTTTGGGATTGATTGAAGAAGAAGATATTATCAACACACCATTATATGATTATCTCCAAGAGAACAAGATTGAAATGGAGAATAAAGGAAGAAAAATTCAACCAAGATCAACCGAAAAAATTGTAGATTATTGTATTGATAAAGGAGTAAGTCCAGAAAAAATTGTTTTAGGCGCTGCTTTTTATTGTAGATCCTGGAAAGGTGTGCCTCCTGAAAACAATGGACTTTATCAGCCTAACAAAGGTGCATATACTGTTTATACTTATAATCAAATAAGAAAGGAAATAGAAACCAATAAAAAATATCATAGATATTGGGATTCTATTGCAAAAGCACCATACCTCTTTAATGCCAACGATAGTATTTTTATGTCTTATGATGATACTTTATCAGTGAAATTGAAAACAAAATATGCGATACAAAATAATTTGGGAGGTATCATGTTCTGGCAGTTAACTAATGATACACAAGATGAAAAAAGTTTGTTGCAATCCATATATAATGCCTCTAAAGAAAATTAATTAAAGTAATGACCTACATAAAGGAGGCATGTGTTGAAGGTTTACAACAAGCCATTAATGCAGAAATACAAGGCGCCAATAGAATTGAACTTTGTAGCCATTTAGACCTTGATGGGCTTACTCCAGATGTATCTACTATTAAAGAAGTAAAGAAACAATTAAGTATTCCCATTAGAGTGATGATAAGACCAAGAGAAGGAAATTTTGTGTATTATGATAAAGAGTTGAGTTTAATGAAAGAACAAATTAATACGTGTAAAGAAATTGGTGTTGAAGGCGTAGTTTTTGGTGTTCTAAACCCGGATAACAGATTAAATCTTGAACAAATTAAAATGCTAACTCAATTTGCATTTCCTTTAAAAGTAGTTATTCATAAAGCTATAGATTTAACACCCAATGTTTATGAATCCTTCCAAGAATTAATGAATATTAACGGTGTAAGTACAGTATTAACTTCAGGAGGGAAACCAACAGCGGAGAGTGGTAAAGAGATTTTAAAAGAAATAGTTGATTTAGCTGAAGATAAAATAGAGGTATTACCTGCTGGGAAAATAGATAATCAAAATATTGCCAAATTGCATCAATATATTGGTGCTAAAGCCTATCATGGGA
>JARRKS010000066.1:0-6602 GCA_037387865.1 Flavobacteriaceae bacterium | reverse complement strand
CGGTTAAAACTGTATCTCTTGAAAGTGAATACTTATTTCTTATACTATTAATTGAAGGCAACTTATCCCCTTTTTTTAGCAAACCGTTGGTCAGACCATCCTCTACAGAAGAAACAATTTGCTTGTATTTAGGAACACTAACGTTCTCTTCAACAAAAATTAAGCTCATGTTACAAATATATATAAAATACTGGTAGGTACTGGTAGGTTTTATAAAAATATTATTACGGATTTAGTAATCCTTTATCATCTTAATTATGAAAAAGAAGAAAATCTCTTTGCATCCTATAGGTTAATCTTCATTAATTAATTGCTTCTCTAAATCTTCCAGCGAAATTCCTTTGGTTTCTGGCATTTTAAATAATGCCCACAATAACTGAAGCACCATCATTCCAGCGAAGAAAAAGTAAATGACTTGAAGATTGTCTTTAAAAATGCCCTCCTTGTCATCAATGAAAAATGGCGTTATCAATGTAATTATTGCCGCAAATATCCAATGAGTACCTGTTCCCCAACTTTGACCGTAAGATCGTACACGATTAGGAAATATTTCTGAAATAAACACCCATATTACGGCACCTTGACCTATAGCATGTGATGCAACAAATAGGCAAATAAATGTAAGAAGTAAGGTTGAACTCAATTCAAATTGAA
The DNA here is from genome assembly GCA_037387865.1 of Flavobacteriaceae bacterium. Lineage (GTDB taxonomy): Bacteria > Bacteroidota > Bacteroidia > Flavobacteriales > Flavobacteriaceae > Gilvirhabdus. Next base: position 5,948 of record JARRKS010000066.1, on the reverse strand, counting down.
AACAAAGCCCTACCATAACTAAACTAAAAATATAACCAATAGAGCCAATAATTATTAATTGTCGTCGACCTAATTTATCAATAAGTCTGACGCCTATAAGTGTAAAAATTAGATTTACAATTCCTATTGCTATGGAATTAAATAGTGAATCTGCCCCACCAAGACCTGCTTGCTCCAATATTTGTGGTGCATAATAGAGCACAAAATTAATACCTGATAATTGATTAAAGAAAGCAAATAAAAATCCAAGCCAAAGCACTCGTTTATATTTTTTATTGAATAAGTTATCAGCACTTTTAGATAAGGCAGCATCGGCTTTAATTTCAGCAAGTTTAGATTTTGCTACTTCTAGTTTTTCATAAATAATATTTAAAATCGGTAGTGCTTTTTCATCATCGCCCCTTTGTAAAACTAACCATCTTGGGCTATTGGGTACCTTAAGCACCATAATCGTATATAGAAAGGCTGGTATAGCTTCAACTCCTAACATCCATCTCCAATCGTTTTCCCCACCAACACCTTTAAGAGCCCAATTGCTGATAAATGCAACCATAATTCCAAAGACCAAACAGAATTGATAAAGTGCTCCTAATCTTCCTCTACTTTCTGGCGATGTAATTTCTGAAATATAAATTGGAGCAGCTACAGAACTTATACCAACTCCAATGCCTCCAATAAATCGGAAAAATGAAAATAGATAGGGGTCACTCACCAAAGCACTTCCTAATGCCGATACAAAAAAGAGTATCCCAATCCAAAACAATGTTTTCTTTCTTCCTATAAGTTTCGTAGGAATTCCTCCCATTAATGAACCTAAAACAGTGCCCCATAGTGCCATAGACATAATAAATGTTCCATGATTTATTGGTGATAGATTCCATAATTCTAAAAGTGGTTTATTGGCTCCAGAAATTACAACAGTGTCAAATCCAAATAAAAAGCCTGCTAAAGCTACAGTAATAGACCAAACAAATATTTTGTTTTTCATAATTCAGTTAGTTAGAATTTTCTAAAGATAGAATAATTTTTAGATAGTTTAAGTCATAAAAAAAGCCTCTCAAAAAAATGAGAAGCTTTAAGTGCGGGCGGAGAGACTCGAACTCTCACACCTCGCGGCACTAGATCCTAAGTCTAGCGTGTCTACCAATTCCACCACGCCCGCAAAAGGACTGCAAATATAAGCAAGATTTTTATATTCCAAACTTCTGCCACTAAAAAACGTTCTTTTTTTATACATTTGAAAACAACATATACTTTGCAAATGAAAAACATAACATCTTACGTTCAAGAACACAAAAACAGATTTATTGAAGAACTCATTGAACTATTAAAAATACCATCTATTAGTGCAGATTCTGCATATGAAAATGACGTTTTAAAAACAGCCGAAGCTGTAAAAATTCAACTTGAAAAAGCTGGTTGTAATACTGTTGAAATTTGTGAAACCAAAGGTTATCCAATTGTTTTTGGTGAAAAAATTATTGATACTAATTTACCTACAGTTCTAGTTTATGGCCACTATGATGTACAACCTCCAGATCCTTTAAATTTATGGAATTCACCACCTTTCGAACCTATAATAAAAAACACAGAATTACATCCTGAAGGCGCTATTTATGCTCGTGGTGCATGTGATGATAAAGGGCAAATGTATATGCATGTCAAGGCTCTAGAGTTTATGACGTCTACAAATCAATTACCATGTAATGTGAAATTTATGGTTGAAGGTGAAGAAGAAGTAGGTAGCGAGAGTCTAGCCGATTTTGTAAAAGAAAACAGAGAAAAATTAAAAAATGATGTCATTTTAATTTCAGATACTGGCATGATTTCTAAAGACACACCTTCAATAACAACTGGTTTAAGAGGTTTGAGTTATGTAGAAGTTGAAGTTACTGGACCAAACCGTGATTTACATTCTGGTTTGTATGGCGGCGCTGTTGCAAACCCTATTAACATTTTAACCAAGATGATAGCCTCACTTCATGATGAGAACAATCATATTACCATTCCTGGTTTTTATGATAAAGTAGAAGAACTTTCTCATGAAGAAAGAGCAGAAATGGCAAAAGCACCATTCAATTTAGATGATTATAAAAAGGCTTTAGATATTGAAGCTGTTTATGGTGAAAAAGGTTATACCACCAACGAACGCAATTCAATTAGACCAACTCTAGATGTTAACGGAATTTGGGGAGGCTATACCGGAGAAGGTGCAAAAACGGTGATAGCAAGTAAAGCTTTCGCCAAAATTTCTATGCGTTTAGTTCCTCATCAGGATTGGAAAGAAATAACAACGTTATTTAAAGAACATTTTGAAAGGATAGCACCACAAGGTGTTACTGTGAAAGTTATACCTCATCATGGAGGACAAGGTTATGTAACGCCAATAGATAATATTGGTTATCAGGCTGCAAGTAAGGCTTATGAAGAAACATTTGGCAAAACACCTATTCCTCAACGTAGCGGAGGAAGCATTCCAATAGTTTCTTTATTTGAACAAGAACTTAAAAGTAAAACCATTTTGATGGGTTTTGGCCTGGATAGCGATGCTATTCACTCACCTAATGAGCATTTTGGTATTTGGAACTATTTAAAAGGAATAGAAACCATTCCTTGGTTTTATAAGTATTTTACGGAATTGTCTTGATAATTTTTAGGACATTCCATACCAAATGAAAAACCAATACAACAAACACCTTATTGAGCTTTTATTAGCAACTTTACTAATAAGCACTTCTGGTGTTTTAGGAAGATATATTGATTTACCTTCGCCTGTGATTATTTGGTGGCGCTGTATTTTAGGATCGCTCTTTCTTTATCTGTTTTGCAGATATAAAAAATATAGCTTTAAGGTACATTCAAAAAAAGATGTTTCAAGAATTGTTTTAAGTGCCATTTTCCTTGGGACACATTGGATCACCTATTTTTATGCTTTAAAATTATCTAACGTTGCGTTAGGCATGTTATCGCTTTTTACATTTCCTGTAATTACAGCTTTTTTAGAACCTTTGTTTTCAAGAACAAAACTGGATATCATCCATGTCTTTTTAGGTATTTTGGTTCTTGTTGGCATTTACATACTAGCACCAGAATTTGACTTTGAAAGTTCTCAAGTAAAAGGTATTCTTTTAGGTATATTTTCTGCATTTTGTTATGCTTTAAGAAATCTTATATTGAAGGGACAAGTCGGTCGGTATAATGGCACTGTTTTGATGACTTATCAAATATCGATTTTAAGTGTTGTATTGTTGCCTTTTGTTTTTGTTTTAGGCACCAAAAACATTGATACGCAATTCCCTTATGTTATATTACTCGCTTTATTTACTACAGCTATAGGTCATTCTTTATTTATTCATAGTTTCAAAAACTTTTCTGTAAGTACGGCCAGCATCATAAATAGTCTTCAGCCTGTTTTAGGAATAATTATGGCTTATGTATTCTTAAAAGAAATCCCATCAGTTAATACATTTATTGGTGGTTCATTGATTTTAGTAACTGTAATTGTTGAAAGTTTTCGTTCTAGAAGGTATTTACAAGGTAACAGAAATTAAAAATATAATTATTCTATTCTATGTTTGTAGAATTAAAATATTTATTCTACATTTGTAGAGTTAAACATAATTTCGTAGAACTATGATACCTTTATCTAAATCTGAAGAAGAGTTAATGAATCATTTATGGAAGCTAGAAAATGCCTTTATGAAAGATTTACTAGATGAATATTCAGATCCCAAACCAGCAACAACTACCGTTGCAACACTTTTGAAGCGTATATCAGACAAAGGTTATTTAGGCTATAAATTACATGGTAAAACTAGAGAGTATTATCCTCTTATTAAGAAGAAAACTTATTTTTCTAAACATGTAAATACATTAATAAAGGATTTTTTTAACAACAGTGCAGCTCAATTTGCGTCTTTTTTTACAAAAGAAACTGATTTGTCTCGAGAGGAACTTGAAGATTTAAAGAAATTAATCGATCAGGAAATAAAAAAGAAATAGAATGATAGTTTTTATCTTAAAATATTGTGCGATTCTGGCGTCCTTTATCTTATTTTATAAACTATTTCTAGAAAATGAAAGCTTTCATATTTTAAAACGATTCTATTTACTTTTAAGTCCTATACTTGCTGCTTTAATCCCTCTTATTTCTTTTCCAGAATATGTTGAAACTTCAAGCGCTCTAGTTTCTGGTATTTCTGAAAACATCATTTCAATACAAAAAGAACCTGAAAGTAACTATAATTTAATAATTCTTTGGAGTATCTATTGGATTGGTTTTACAATAATGGGAATAAGGTTCATTTTAAACATATATATGATTGCAAAAAGGATAAAACAAAATCCTAAACATAAACAAAGAAATATCATTAATGTACTATTAAAAGAACCTACAATTCCACACACTTTTTTAAACTACATTTTTTTAAACAAACACAAATTTAATGCCCAACTCATTCCTGAAGAAGTACTATTACATGAGGAAGCGCATGTGATACAAAAACATAGTTTAGATATCCTTTTTGTAGAATTACTTCAAATTGTGTTTTGGTTTAATCCATTAGTATACCTTATAAATAAATCTATTAAATTAAATCATGAGTTTTTAGCAGATCAAGCTGTAATTAACCATGGATTTAATTCAAATACATATCTAGAAACGCTTTTAGCATTCTCATCAAATGCAATACAACCAAAATTGGCCAATGCCATAAATTATTCATCAATCAAAAAACGATTTACAATTATGAAAACACAAACGTCAAAATTTACTTCATTAATAAAAGGTTTAGTTCTATTGCCATTGCTAGGATTCCTTTTATATAGTTTCAGTGATAGAACTATAGTTGAGATAAGCCCAAATAAGGATAATGTTATTTTATCAAAGCAAAAAAAGGCTACGCCAGAACAATTTGCAGAATATAATAAGTTGGCAAAGCACTACAATATTATGTTAGAAAATGGTGAAGATGTAAATACCTCCAACAGTTCCAGAAATAGTGGAAGTCCCTGTTCGGGTCAATGTTCCTGAAATTGTAGAGGTTCCTGCACATGTAAATGCTCCAAAGCCGAAAGCAGCTCCTGTTCCAGAAATAATTGAAGTCCCTGCACCAGTTAAAGCTCCAAAACCAAAAGCTGTGACTGCTCCTGAAATAATGGAAGTTTCACCTCCAGCACCACCGGCAGCACCAAAATCTCCTCTTGAGCATATAAAAGAGATGGCCAAAAAAGGTGCAAAATTTAGGTTTAATGGTGAATCAATTTCATCAAGTAAAGCAATTAAGCTTTTAAAATCAGATAACAGTCTTAACATCATAACTAATCATTCTGACGAATCTGACTATGTTGTAAATATTTCTTCTGAAATTATTGAGATAAAACCTGATTAATAAAATAAGTTTTTCATAAAAACGAAATCTATGAAATATATTGTTTCAACAATATTTCTGTTTGCAATACTCTCTTGTAAACAGAATAATACTATTGATTCAGAAAAGTTAATTCGGAAATCAGATTCAATATCACTTGCTAAAATGATTGCGATTAGAGAAAAAGCGATGGTTGAAAAAGATATTGAAAAAGCTATGTCTCAATTTTCTGATGATGTGACTTGGATAAATTCGCAAGGCTATTATTTTGAAGGAAAAAATGAAGTTTTAAAATTCCATAATATGTTAGCTCAAAATGATTCACTAGATTATTATTATGAAGGAGGGCTTCCAAAAATTAGAATTATTAACAATAACAATGCAATTGCTTATTATTCATGGAAAATGTTTTGGTTCAAAAAAGATAATAAAACCGACACCATAAATCGGGAAATTGGATTGATGACTTTAAACGCAGAAAAAACAAGAAATAAATGGAAATGGATAGCAATAACCAATCAACATACGCCTTGGTTTTATAATAGTATTGAACCTGTTTTTATTGATTAGCTATTAAAT
>JARRKS010000065.1:0-5683 GCA_037387865.1 Flavobacteriaceae bacterium | reverse complement strand
TATATAGTCATCAAAGATAATTTCACTTTTTAATACTAAATATGACTTTTATCACCTTTAAATTGAAAATTGAAATTTAATTTTACAAATAATTACTTTTCTAAAAATAGTTAAATTATGGCGATTATAATAACCGACGAATGTATAAATTGTGATGCTTGTGTATCTGAGTGTCCTAATAATGCAATTTATGAACCTGATCAAGAATGGTCATATTCAGATGAAACAGCATTAAGCGGTATTGTTACACTCCCTAATGGTGGAGAGGTTGATGCTGATGCAGAAAACGACCCAATATCAGATGAATTTTATTTTATAGTACCAGAAAAATGTACAGAATGTAAAGGCTTTCATGATGAGCCGCAATGTGCATCTGTTTGTCCTGTAGATTGTTGTGTGCCAGATGAAGATCATGTAGAATCCGAAGAATTTCTGCTCGAGAAAAAAGCTTGGATGCATGGTGAATAAATTAGATTTAAAAGTATTTACCTAATTCAAATTATTACTTAATTTAGATTAATTAAGTTAAAAACACCCCTAATATGATACATATTAGGGGTGTTTTATATTCTTTTTTTAAAATTATCTAATTGATATTATAAGACACATTTTGTAAACTGATATAAGTCATAGAATTTAAAGTATACAATCTTTAATTTCACAAGACATTCTAGAATTTTTACAATAACAAAATATATTTATCATGGAAAATAAATTCCAAAAACTAATTTGCGACGCAAATGAAGCTGTAGCTAGAGTAGCTCATAAAACAAATGAAGTATGTGCTATTTACCCAATAACTCCTGCCTCTCCGATGGGCGAACATGTTGATGTTTTTAGCTCTAATAATGAAAAGAATATATGGGGTAATATCCCTAAAATTGTTGAGATGCAGAGTGAAGGTGGTGCAGCCGGAGCTGTTCATGGTTCTTTGCAAGCAGGTGCTTTAACAACAACATTTACAGCTTCTCAAGGCTTATTGCTTATGATTCCTAATATGTATAAAATAGCAGGGGAATTGTTGCCAACTGTTATTCATGTAGCTGCAAGAACTGTTGCTACTCATGCCCTTTCAATTTTCGGAGATCATTCTGATGTTATGGCGGCCAGACAAACCGGATTTGCAATGTTATTTGGAGGTTCTGTACAAGAAGCCCACGATTTTGCTCTGATTTCTCAAGTTGCAACTTTACGAGCAAGAATACCTTTTTTAAATATTTTTGATGGATTTAGGACATCGCATGAAATTTCAAAAATTGATGAAATACCAGAAGATGTTATCAAAGCTATGATGCCAGAAGATAAAATAATGGCCCATAAAAAAAGGTCATTGGACCCTGATCATCCTGTAGTAAGAGGAACATCTCAAAATCCAGATGTTTTCTTTCAAGCTAGAGAAGCAGCTAATTTATATTATGAAAACGTACCTGAAATAGTCCAAAAAACCATGGATGATTTTTACAAACATACAGGAAGACAATACAATTTATTTGACTATGTAGGTCATCCTAAAGCTGAAAAAATTATTATTATAATGGGGTCTGGTCAAGGCCCTGTAATGGAGGCTGTGGATACTATGGTTAAAAATGGTGAGAAAGTTGGAGCAATTATAGTGCGTTTATTCAGACCTTTTTCAATTAATCACCTTATTGAAAGTATCCCACATACAGTTCAAAAAATTGCTGTATTAGATAGAACCAAAGAGCCAGGAAGTATTGGCGAACCTCTTTATTTAGATCTTGTAACTGCTTTTGCAGAAAGTAATAGAAATCAACCAAAAATAATAGGTGGTCGTTATGGTTTGTCTTCAAAAGAATTTGATCCCGCCATGGTAAAAGCAATTTATGATGAATTGGATAAAGAAAAATCAAAAAATCATTTTACAATTGGCATTAATGATGATGTATCTCATAAAAGTTTAACTGTTGGTCAAAGACTAGAAACTATTAAATCTACATTTAATTGCATGTTTTATGGTTTAGGTTCTGATGGTACAGTTGGAGCCAATAAAAACTCTATTAAAATTATTGGTGAAACTACAGATAACTATGTTCAAGGATATTTTGTATATGATTCTAAAAAAGCCGGAGCACAAACGGTATCTCATTTGCGTTTTGGTCCTAAACCAATTTATTCAACCTATCTAATTCATAAAGCTGATTTTATAGCATGTCATCAGTTTAATTTTATAGAAAAATACGATATTCTAAAAAACATTAAAAAAGGAGGGACATTTTTACTAAATGCACCTTATTCTAATAAGGAAATATGGAATGAACTTCCTAAAAAAATGCAAGAAGAAATTTTAGAAAATGAATTGGACTTTTACTGTATAGATGCAACCAAAGTTGCGCATGAAGCAAATCTTGGTAAAAGAACAAATACCGTATTACAAACTTGTTTCTTTGCTATTTCAGGCGTTTTACCAAGAGAAGAAGCTATTCAAAAAATTAAGGATGCAATTGTAAAATCTTACTCACACAAAGGTGACAAAATTGTACAAATGAATTTCAATGCCGTTGACGCCTCATTAGAGAATTTGCAAAAAGTGAATTACCCAAAAAATATAACAAACGATAGACCTTTGAAAACAATGATGAATGGTGCAAATGATCCTTTCGTAAAAGAAATTTTGGGTAAAATATTAGCTGGAAAAGGTGATGAACTTCCTGTAAGTGCATTTCCTGTAGATGGTACATTTCCAACAGGGACAACACAGTTTGAAAAACGTGGAATAGCAGATTTCATACCTGTTTGGGATGACGAAAATTTATGCACTCAATGTAATAAGTGTATTGCAATTTGTCCTCATGCTGCGATACGTGCTAAAGTAGTACCAAATACAGAATTAGCTAATGCACCCGCTTCCTTAAAGGCTGTTCCAGCTAAAGGAAGACCTTTTATTAGTGAAACAGAGTCTTACGTGCTACAAGTTTCACCAGAGGATTGTACAGGATGTGATCTTTGTGTTGCTGTTTGTCCTGCAATAAGTAAAGAAATTGAAGATTTCAAATCGATCAACATGAGAAAAAAACTTGATGTTGAAGTACAAGAAAACATCAATTGGGATTATTTTGTTAATCTTTCTAATTATGATAGAAAAGCGTTGCAAATAACTAATGTAAAGGGATCACAATTCCTTGAGCCATTATTTGAATTCTCTGGAGCTTGTTCTGGCTGTGGTGAAACACCTTATATTAAATTATTAACTCAATTATTTGGGGACAGTATTTTAATAGCAAATGCAACTGGATGTTCTTCAATTTATGGTGGAAATTTACCTACTACACCTTATAAAACAAATGAGTTTGGTAGAGGTCCTGCTTGGGCAAATTCACTATTTGAAGATAATGCCGAGTTTGGATTGGGAATGAAATTAGCTCTTTCAAAAAAACAGGAAATAGCAATTGATCTGTTAAAGTCACTTGAATTTTTTGTTGGAAGTGAAATTGTAGATTCCATTTTAAATAATCCAGAAGAAACTGAAACTCAAAAGGCGCAAAAAATAGATGATATTAATAGTTTAATGCTGACTCTAAAAACACTAGACAACGATGATAATGCAGTTAAACTAATGCAATTATCAGAATATTTAAGAAGAAAATCTGTGTGGATTTTAGGAGGTGATGGTTGGGCATATGACATAGGCTATGGCGGATTAGATCATGCACTTGCATCAGGAGAAAATATTAATATCATGGTTTTAGATACTGAAGTATATTCAAATACCGGTGGACAAACCTCCAAAGCAACACCATTAGGAGCAAGTGCTAAATTTTCTGTTTCGGGTAAAAGAACAAGTAAAAAAAGTTTAGCATTGCAGGCAATTTCCTATGAAAATGTTTATGTTGCACAAGTTGCAATTGGTGCAAAAGATTTACAAACGCTGAAAGCAATTGAAGAAGCTGAAGCTTACCCTGGTCCTTCTATAATAATTGCCTATTCTCATTGCGGTGAACATGGATACGATTTAAAAGATGGAGCCTTACAACAAGAAAAAGCTGTAGAAACAGGCTATTGGCCACTCTTTAGATTCAACCCATCAAAACCAAAAGGGAAACGATTCAAGTTGGATTCAAAAGAGCCGAGTTTGCCATTATCTGATTTTATGTATAACGAAACCCGTTTTTCTAGGGTAGCCAAAAAGGATGCTAAATTAGGAGAGGCTTTACTTAAACAAGCACAAGAAGAAGTTGACACTAAATGGGAACGTTTAGAACTTTATAGAAATATGTAAATTGATTATTTAAAAACATCTGTTTTCTTTTAGAAAACAGATGTTTTGCTTTTTTGACTATAAACTTAAAATAAAATTAAAATGGAAATTAAGGCAAAAAAATTATTTGAAGAGGCTGTTGATAAATTAAATGCAGCTAACAAAGAGCTTTATAGACCTGAAGAAGATATTGTTCCATACTCTGTCTGTAAAAATTCTCAACATGCTATTGAGAACTTTCTCAAAGGATATCTTTTAAAAAAAGGAATTGAAACGAGCAACCTTAAAACAATTAAAAGTCTATATGATGAATGTATAAAAGTTAACAAAAAATTTGAGCAAATAGATTTATCAGATTTTGAATGTAAGTCATATAATACTGATAATGTGTATTGTAATGAAGTCTCAAAAGTTAGTAGCTGCTTTGATATAGCAGATAGTTTAGACACTTTGTTAAGACGTGAAAAAATTATTTGATTAATATTTTTTTGGTTACTCAATATTTATAACTTTCTCTATTTGAGGAGCATATTTTTTGATGGTCATTTCTACACCAGATTTTAATGTCATCTGATTTACTGTGCAACCTACACAAGCACCTTGAAGTTGTACTTTTACAAGTTTGTCTTCTTCAATTGAAAGTAATGAAATATCACCACCATCACTTTGTAAAAATGGTCTAATTTCATCAAGAGCCTTTTCAATATTTATTTTTAATTCTTCGGTAGTCATTTATTGTTTTTTATTGCCGAACATCCAGCCATGGTTGTAATTTTAATTGCTTCTGTAGGAGGTAAATGCTCATTTCTCCTTACAACTTCTTGTACCACATTTTGCATTAGGTTTTCAAAAGCCTTTTCTAAAACTGTTGCTGTTTGCAATGCTGCTGGACGACCAACATCTCCTGCTTCTCTAATACTTTGAACTAAAGGTATTTCTCCTAGAAAATTTACATTCAAATCTTCTGCCAGATTCTTCGCTCCTTCTTTACCAAAAATATAATATTTATTTTCTGGTAATTCTTCTGGTGTAAAATATGCCATATTTTCTATAATACCTAAAACAGGCACGTTAATACTATCTTGCTGAAACATAGCTACTCCTTTTTTTGCATCGGCCAAGGCTACATTTTGTGGTGTACTCACAACTACAGCACCTGTAATAGGAAGTGATTGCATAATACTTAAATGAATATCTCCTGTTCCTGGTGGTAGATCTATCAACATAAAATCTAGCTCGCCCCAATGTGCATCAAAGATCATCTGATTTAATGCTTTCGATGCCATTGGTCCACGCCAAACAACTGCTTGGTCTGGTTTAGTAAAAAACCCTATAGATAAAATCTTTACGCCATAATTCTCTATGGGCTTCATTTTAGATTTTCCATCTATATTTACAGCTAAAGGCTTTTCGTTTTCTACATCAAACATGATAGGAATTGAAGGACCATAAATATCGGCATCTAAA
>JARRKS010000064.1:0-5779 GCA_037387865.1 Flavobacteriaceae bacterium | reverse complement strand
GTTAATAAATGACTTAAACTAGCATGGTCACTGGGTTTTCAATATAGCCCTTTAAAGTTTGTAGAAATTCTGCTCCAGTCGCACCATCAACTGTTCTGTGATCACATGCCATTGAAAGCTTCATTGTGTTACCAGCAACAATTTGCCCATCTTTAACAACAGGTTTTTGCACAATCGCTCCAACAGACAGTATTGCAGAATTCGGCTGATTTATAATAGATGTAAAACTTTCTATACCAAACATTCCTAAATTAGAAACTGTAAATGTACTACCTTCCATTTCGTCAAGAGACAATTTTTTGTCTCTAGCTCTTACAGCATAATCTTTTACAGCGGCTCCAATTTGAGGTAAGGTTTGTTCGTTAGCAAAACGAACTACTGGCACAACCAATCCATCAGGAACTGCAACTGCAACTCCAATATGCACATGATTGTTTAATCTCATTTTATCATCAAACCATTGTGAGTTTACTTGAGGATGCTGTTTCAAAGCTAGAGCACACGCTTTAACAACTATATCGTTAAATGAAATTTTTGTATCTGGTAAGCTGTTATATTGATTTCTAAATGCAATAGCATTGTCCATATCAAACTCAACATTTAAGTAATAATGTGGTGCAGTGAATTTTGATTTAGCTAAATTTTTAGCAATTGCTTTTCGCATATTAGAATTTGCAACTTCATCAAAATCCTCTTGACCGGTAGGCACAAATTTGCCAACAGAAGTCCCAGAGGTTGTTGGCGTAAAGTTTTCAATATCACGTTTTACAATACGTCCATTTTCACCAGAACCTGTAACTTGAGAAAGGTTAATACCTTTTTCTTCAGCCATCTTTTTTGCTAAAGGCGAAACAAATATTCGACCATTTGTAGTATTTACATTAGTTTCAACTTTTTGAGTTTTTTGCTTTGTTGATTCTTCAACTTTTAATGTTTCAGATTTTGCAGACTCTTTTTGTGGTACTTCTTTAGTTTTATCATCACTAGAAGTAGATTTGAAATTTTTTGCAATGCCAGACACATCTGTTCCTTTTGGGCCAATAATTGCTAAAAGCGAATCAACTTTTGCAGATTCACCTTCATTAAGACCTATATGTAATAATGTTCCTGATTGAAATGACTCAAACTCCATAGTGGCTTTGTCAGTTTCAATTTCTGCCAGAATCTCTCCTTCTTCAACATTATCTCCAACCTTTTTTAACCAAGTGGCTACGGTTCCTTCTTCCATAGTGTCACTTAATCTTGGCATGGTAACCACTGTTACGCCTTCTGGTAGTTCAAAGTCATCTGAAGCAGCTTCTTTTTGGGGCTCTTCTTTGGAGTATTCAACTACTGAAGGTTTTTCCTCTTCTTGTTTTTTTGAAGATGCATTTCCATTTAACAAACTTGAAATATCTTCTCCTTCTTCACCAATTATAGCTAAAAGTTCATCGACCTTTGTGGTTTCTCCTTCTTTAACTCCAATATGTAACAAGGTTCCTTCATGAAAAGATTCAAACTCCATTGTTGCCTTATCAGTTTCTATTTCTGCAAGGATATCACCTTCTTCAATTTTGTCTCCAACCTTCTTCAACCAAGTTGCCACAGTTCCTTCTTCCATGGTGTCACTCAAACGAGGCATATTAATTACTTCTGCCATAGCTTATAATTTATGTTGTAAAAATGGATAATCTTCTTGCTCATAGACCGCATCGTACATCACATTCTTTTCAGGGAATGCTGATTCTTCAGCAAACTTTTCACATTCGCTAACCAGATCTTTTACACGCTTATCTATTTCCTTCAAGTCAGCTTCTTTGGCATATTTCTTTTCAAGAATAATATCTTTTATCTGTGTGATTGGGTCTATTTTCTTGTACTCTTGAACCTCTTCTTTAGTTCTGTAATGTTGCGCATCACTCATAGAGTGCCCTCTGTATCGGTAAGTTTTCATTTCTAGAAACGATGGGCCATCGCCTCGCCTGGCTCTTTCTATTGCTTCATAAAGTGCTTCAGCAACTTTTATTGGATTCATTCCATCAACAGGTCCGCTAGGCATCTCATAGCCAAGTCCGAGTTTCCAAATTTCAGTATGACTCGCAGTTCGCTCAACAGAAGTACCCATAGCATAACCATTATTTTCGCAAATAAATACTACAGGAAGTTTCCATAGCATAGCTAAATTAAAAGTTTCATGAAGAGAGCCTTGTCTAGCAGCACCATCTCCAAAACAGCACAACGTCACTGCATCACTACCATGATATTTATCTCCAAAAGCAATACCAGCACCTAATGGTATTTGACCACCTACAATACCATGTCCTCCATAAAACCGATGCTCTTTAGAAAATATGTGCATCGAACCACCAAGACCTTGAGATGTTCCAGTTCCTTTTCCATAAAGCTCTGCCATTACTCGTCTTGGGTCAACACCCATTCCTATAGGTTGTACATGATTTCGGTAAGCGGTTATCATTTTATCTTTCGTTAGGTCCATTGCGTGTAAAGCTCCTGCTAAAATAGCTTCCTGACCATTGTACAAGTGAAGAAATCCTCTTACTTTTTGTTGAATATAAACAGCGGCTAGTTTGTCTTCAAACTTTCTCCAGAACAACATGTCCTCATACCACTTTAAATATGTTTGCTTTGTTACTTTTTGCATCCCTTTCCCTTTTTTAATAAACGGAATAACAAAAGTAACACTTTAGTTAGTAATAAAAAAGACTGAAAATTGTAAAGTTTTTTTAGAAATTGTTATAGCGCAGATCTATCAAAAACAAAAGGTAATAAATCTGAAATAGAGTTAGACTTTACAACCTTTCCCATTTCTCCCATAAAATAAATTTCAATGGGCTTATTTTGATTCACTTCATATTCTGAAATTGCCTGTCTGCAAGCACCACATGGCGGAATTGGTATGTCTGTAAGATTGTTTTGCGATGCAGCAGTTATTGCCATTTTAAGCATTTTAGCATCAGGATACTTTGCACCAGCAAAATAAATTGCTGTACGTTCTGCACAAAGACTTGATGGATAAGCTGCATTTTCTTGATTACTCCCAGAAATTATTTCATCATTATCCAAAAGTATTGCTGCTCCAACATTAAATCTAGAATATGGTGCATAAGCTTTGTTTCTTGCTTTTATTGCATGGTTCATTAAGTTCTTAATGTCTTGTGGGACATCTTGAAGAGAATCAAAAACATACAATGTAGATTCTATTTTAAGTTCTTTCATGCAAAAACATTTTGTATAAAGTTAAGAAACTATTTTAGACAATAAAACTATTGCCAACAGCAATAGTTTTAGTAATCAATTCTAAAATTGAGTAAATATTTAATACTCGAAATATGTATCTGCCCCTATGTTAAATGTTATAGAAAAACGCAATGTGTTTTCTAATGGGCTTTGAACTTTTGAAGCCGAGAACAGGTAAGACAAATCCATATTAATAACATTATATTTAAATCCAGCTCCTAGTGCAAAAAACTTTCTTGCTCCTTTTTCTTCACTTTCATTAAAATATCCAGCTCTAAATGCGAATGAATCTTGATACATATATTCAGCACTTAATGCCCAAGTAAATTCTTTTAACTCTTCGCTAAAACCTCCTGGTGCATCATTCCAAGACTGAAACATGCCCTTTAAAAAACTTACATCAGGATCTTTTCCTTTAGCAATTATAGTTGGTTCATCAGTATCCTGTTCACCATTGCCGTTAGTATCAACAAATCCATATAATGGTGGTGTTGGCACCAAAAGTTTTGCGATTTCTGCTGTTACGGCAATTTTATTATAACTGTCAAAAATAAAGTCAAATCCACCTCCTACACGTAGATTTGTTGGTTGAAAGTTTTCTTGACCTCCTTCATCATATTTGAATTTAGGCCCAATATTTTGAATCGCAAATCCTGCTCGCCAACGCCCATTAAAATCATTGTAAGCTTCTTCTTCACTTTGATAATAACCACTAATATCAACTCCAAAAGTACTTGCTGCAGCTGCATCTGTGTCTCCAACATCTAGTCTTAAGTCTGATCTTAAGTAGCGCATAGCCACTGACATTGAAAATTGTTCATTTAATTTAAGAGCATAAGAGGCATCAATGGCCAACTCATTTGGACGCTGAATTAATGCTTCTGAAAACTCATCCTGAACAAATTCTATATCACCTAAAGAGAAATATTTAAAACTGGCGGCAAAAGCACTACGTTCATCAATTCTGTTGAAATAAGTAACATTTCCTAAAAAAATATCATTAACCAGTTTACTTAAATATGGTGTATAACTTATTCCTATTCCTTGCTTGGTTGTTGAAAATGCATATTTTGAAGAATTCCATTGTTGTGAAAACCCATCAACTGAAGTTGCTACTCCCATGTCTCCCATTCCTGCTGCCCTAGCATCTGATGCAATTAATAAAAATGGAACTCCTGTTGTTATTACTGAAGATTGATTTTCAAAAATGATAGTCTCTTGCGCATTTATTTTAATTACAAACACAAAAGTTATTAGTAATATAATCCTGCTTCTCATGTATAAAATTTATTTAACAAATATAATTCTTTATTATAGTATTACAAGTTTCTCTATTTTTTCTACTTTTTTATTCAATAAATTAGAACGCACTGTAAGTTTATAAATATAGACGCCTTTTCCAATCTTATCTCCAAAATCATCTCTGCCATCCCAAACAATATTTCTTGATAATGATGAAGCTCCATCATTACAACAGGCTTCTGCATTAGTCTGTCCATTTAATGTTCTGACCAATTTACCTGAAACAGTGAATATCTGTATAGAAACGTCTAAAGGTTCTGAACTATTGTGATTAAACCAAAATTCTGTGTAATTTACAAACGGATTTGGATAGTTTAAAACATTGTTGATTACCAATTCTTGGTTTTCATCATGAACAATAAACTGGATTTCTGCAACAGAAGAATTATTATAAACATCCCAAACCTTTAATGTAAGGGTATGTAATCCAGGCTCTAAATCTCTTAATGGATAAGTTACTGTTCCTTTTTGATAATCGTCAACTTCTGTTTGATAATAATCGTTCAATACATATGGGTTTGTTTCGTCATTATCAATTATGGCTACAATATCATGACCAATACCGCTTGATGTATTAATTCCATTTTCGTCCTCAAGTTTTGCGAGTAAGCTTGGTGATTCGTTCGTTATTCCACCTGAAACAAAATTTTCGTCGTTCATGTATAATTTTATAGTAGGTCCTATATCATCTTCTGCTGCATTCTCATTTAAACCTCCTATTTGAACCGTATTGATACTCACACCTGTTTGGTCTTGTATAGGGTTTTCTGTTTTTGCATAAAAACTTACTCTTCCATAGCCTACTGGTATTCCAATATCTCGTGGAACTACAAAATCGAATTCAAATAAACCATTAGTTATTGAGGCCTGACCTCTAAAAATAATCTCTCCCAAAGTTGTGTAATCAAGTTTTATCACTTGCCCATTTAAACGTGTACCATCGTTAGCGAGTGTTTGTCTATCAATAGGTTTATCATAAATTGTAGTAGATAAAGTTCCTGTATAATTACTTAAAACATTCCCTGAAATATCAGTTACTTCTCCAGAAAGTTTTACATGACTTAAGGCTTCTAATACATCTGGATTTTGTCCTATTGGAACATCGTTAATCTTTGTTAAACGAATGTTTGGTTTAGGGAAGGTTAGCTTCATTGCTGGGTCTCCAATAAAAAACACTAATCTTCTCTGACTTTGGTTTGTAATTGATGGGTCATTTTTTGTTAACCGTAAAGCTTCAGCC
>JARRKS010000063.1:0-5799 GCA_037387865.1 Flavobacteriaceae bacterium | reverse complement strand
GGATTGCAAATGTTATGCAATCCAATCATTTTTCTTATGAAATCATTTTTATAGATGACGGTAGTACTGATGGGTCTTGGCAGATAATTGAGCAACTGTCTCAAAAAGATAATAATGTAAAAGGAATTCAATTTTTAAAGAATTTTGGGAAATCGCAAGCTCTCCATGCTGGATTTGATAAAACTAAAGGTGATGTGGTTATTACTATGGATGCCGATTTACAGGACAACCCAGACGAAATACCTGAACTTTATAGTATGATCGTAAATGATGGTTACGATTTGGTTTCTGGTTGGAAAAAGAAACGTTATGATTCAAAGCTGTCCAAAAATATGCCTTCTAAATTATTTAATTGGGCAGCTAGAAAAACATCAGGCGTAAAATTGCACGACTTCAATTGTGGATTGAAATCATACCACAAAGATGTGGTAAAAAATATTGATGTAAATGGCGAAATGCATCGTTATATTCCGTTACTTGCAAAAAATGCTGGTTTCACCAATATTGGAGAAAAAGTTGTACAGCATCAAGCCAGAAAATATGGCGAAACAAAATTTGGTATGGATAGATTTATACATGGCTTTTTAGATTTAATTACAATCTGGTTTTTGTCCCGTTTTGGAAAACGCCCAATGCATTTATTTGGTGCATTAGGTGTTATTATGTTTGCAATTGGATTTGCTTTTGCACTATATCTTGGGATTGATAAATTATTCTTAAACCCAGCAGGTAGATTAATTACTCAAAGACCACAATTCTATATATCTTTAGCTACTATGATAATTGGCACACAATTCTTTGTTGCTGGTTTCCTTGGCGAGATCATATTAAGAACAAAAGAAGATAAAAATCGTTATCTCATCAAAGATGAATTGAATTTATAATCGTTCCAATCAAATTAACGCTTTTTTAAACTTTAACATTTAACGAATTGCTTATTTTTGTTAAATAATATTTACACATGATTAATATTGAACCAGAATTATTAGATAAAGTCAACACGTGGTTAACACCTTCATTTGATAAAGAAACCCAAGATTATATAAAAAATTTAATAGCAACAAATCCAAAAGAACTTAAAGAAAGTTTTTATAAAAATTTAGAATTTGGTACTGGTGGAATGCGTGGCATTATGGGAATTGGCACCAACCGAATTAATAAATTTACGCTTGGTAAAAATACACAAGGCTTAAGTAATTACCTCTTTAAGTCCTTCCCGGATGAAAACATAAAAGTTGCCATTGCTTATGACTGTAGACATAATAGTAATACATTAGCCAAAGTTGTTGCCGATGTCTTTTCGGCTAATGGCATTGAAGTATTTTTATTTGAAGACTTACGTCCTACTCCAGAATTATCGTTTGCATTAAAGTATTTAAACTGTCATTGCGGTATTGTTTTAACAGCTTCGCACAATCCTCCAGAATATAATGGCTATAAGGTTTATTGGCAAGATGGTGGTCAATTGGTGCCTCCTCACGATAGTAATACTATTAAAGAAATTGAAGCTGTAGATTATTCCGAAATAAAATTTGAGGCCAATAATAGTTTAATCAACTATATTGGTAAAGATGTTGACGAAGTTTTTATCAATGCCTCTATTATCAATGCTAATTACACCTCAAAAGAAGAAAAAGATAAATTAACTATTGTTTTTACATCACTTCACGGAACTTCAATAACAACAATTCCTGAAACCTTAAAACGTGCAGGATATGACAATGTACATATTGTTGAAGAACAACGTGTCCCAAATGGAGATTTTCCAACAGTAAAATCACCAAATCCTGAAGAACCAGAAGCTCTTAAAATGGCGTTAGAATTAGCCGAAAAAGTAAATGCAGATATAGTAATTGGTACAGATCCAGATTGTGATAGATTAGGTGTAGCGGTAAGAAATCTAGAAGGAGAAATGGTATTACTCAATGGAAACCAAACCATGCTAATGATGACAGATTTCCTTTTAAATCAATGGAAAAAAGATGGTAGAATAAAAGGTGAGGAATTTATTGCTTCTACTATTGTTTCAACACCAATGATGGCTGTTTTAGGAAAAGCTTATGGTGTTGAATACAAAGAAGGCTTAACCGGGTTTAAGTGGATAGCTAAAATGATAAGGGATTTTCCAGAGCTAAATTTTATCGGAGGTGGTGAAGAAAGTTTTGGGTTTATGGTGGGCGATTTTGTAAGAGACAAAGATGCCGTAACTTCTACGTTATTAGCATGTGAAATTGCAACACTTGCAAAATCTCATAGTAGTTCGTTTTACAAAGAACTTATACAATTATATGTTGATCATGGTTTTTATAAAGAACGATTAATTTCATTGACCAAAAAAGGTATTGAAGGTGCTAATGAAATAAAACAAATGATGATAGATGCTCGTAATAATCCTCTTAAAGAAGTAAATAATTCTAAAGTTGTTAGAATAGAAGACTATCAATTATCAATTGCTAAAAACATTATAGATAATTCAGAAGAAGTTATTGATGTACCAAAATCTAATGTGCTTATTTATTATACAGAAGATGGTAGCAAAATAGCATTAAGACCAAGTGGTACAGAACCAAAAATAAAGTTCTACATAAGTGTTAACATGCCTCTGAAATCTATAGAAAAATTTATTGATACTGAAAAACGTCTTGATCAAAAAATTGATGCTATTGTAAAAGACATGAGCCTTAATTAATGAACTATTTTAGGCAAATACTTGGCTTTGCAAAACCTTACAGAGGTTATGCATTATTAAATATTCTATCAAATATTCTTTATGCTTTATTTGGTACATTGGCTATGGTATCCCTGTTTCCAATGCTGAACGTGTTGTTTGACAAAACAAAACGACTGGAAGTCAAACCTGTTTGGGAAGGCATTTCTGGGTTAAAAAACTACGCCGAAGATTACCTGAATTATTTTGTGACACAAAAAGCCAATGATGGTAATGACGACGTTCTTATTTTTATGGTGGTACTTGTTGTAAGTATGTTTTTACTTAAAAATGTATTCAATTATTTGGCCATGTATTTTATCACATTTTTGAGAAATGGAGTTCTAAAAGATATTAGAAATACACTTTATGATAAAATTGTAAGTTTACCTTTATCCTATTTTTCAGAAAAACGAAAAGGTGACACCATTGCAAGGATTTCAAGTGATGTTCAGGAAATACAACACTCATTTTTATCTATACTTGAACTTATTGTAAGAGAACCATTAATGATATTGTTTACTATTATTATGATGTTTCTAATAAGTGCAAAATTGACCATTTTCGTTTTTATTTTTATTCCTATTTCAGGATTTCTTATTTCCTTAATCGGTAAATCTTTAAAAAGAAAATCAGATAGAGTTCAAAAAGAACAAGGAAAGTTCCTTTCAATAATAGAGGAAACTCTTGGTGGACTTAAAGTTATTAAGGGCTTTAATGCAGAAAAAATCTTTGGAAACAAATTTAGAGAATCTACAACACAGTTTTTTAATTTCTCAAATAAGCTATTAAATCGTCAAAATCTGGCCTCTCCCACTAGTGAGTTTTTAGGTATTACCGTAATTTCAATCTTGCTTTGGTATGGTGGTCAAATGGTACTTAAAGAAAAAACGCTTGATGCAGGTTTATTTATTGTTTATATGGGTTTGGCTTACAATATTTTAACACCAGCAAAAGCTATTAGTAAGGCCAGTTATAGTGTGAAAAAAGGTAATGCCGCAGCAGAACGTGTTCTTGAAATTCTGAATACAGAATCACCTCTTGAAGATAAGCCAAATGCAATAAAAAAAGACGATTTTACAACAGCTATAACTATTAATAATATTTCTTTTAAATATGAAGACGATTTGGTGTTAAAAAATTTCTCTATAAAAGTACCTAAAGGAAAAAGCATTGCACTTGTTGGACAATCTGGAAGTGGAAAATCAACTATAGCAAACCTTGTAACTCGTTTTTATGATGTTAATGAAGGTGCGATTACTATTGACGGGACTAATATAAGAAACATTAGTAAAAATTCTCTTCGTTCTTTAATGGGTTTGGTAACCCAAGATTCAATACTATTTAATGATTCTGTAAAGAATAATATCCTTTTAGGAAAACCTGATGCAACTGATGAAGAAATAGTAGACGCACTAAAAGTTGCGAACGCATGGGAATTTGTTAACGATCTCCCCAATGGAATACTCACCAATATTGGAGATTCTGGTAATAAATTATCTGGTGGACAAAAACAACGATTAAGTATTGCGAGAGCAGTTCTTAAAAATCCACCAATAATGATCCTTGATGAAGCTACCTCTGCTCTTGATACAGAAAGTGAACGCCTCGTACAAGTTGCATTAGAAAATATGATGAAGAACAGAACTTCTATTGTTATTGCTCACAGACTATCTACTATTCAAAATGCCGATAATATAATTGTAATGCAAAAAGGTGAAATTGTAGAACAAGGAACACATATTGAATTACTGCAAAAAAATACAGTTTATAAAAAGCTTGTAGAAATGCAAAGTTTCGATTAATATCAATAAAAAAAGGATAGAGTGACCAAGTTCTATCCTTTTGAATTCATTGCTAGATTTGGGGCATCCAACAACATAATTGGTAGGTTTGTGATGTAAACATAAAGCAAAAAAAGTTATAAAACAAGAAAAAAATGCATTTTGTCGATTTTTTTGTACATTTTATCGATTAAATAATATTTAATTTATTGATTTTCAATTTTTTATAATTTATTACAAAAATGAATATTTTTTACTTTAAACTATCATCATAATCATAAGTCTTAATTTAAACTATTTAAAGTGACAGATGAGATAAAGCTTATAGAACAACTTAATTCTCCTGAACATAAAGAGCAAGCTTTTAGAGAGTTAGTTTCACAGTACAAAGAGAGATTGTATTGGCATATAAGGAATATTGTCAAATCTCATCAAGATGCTGATGATGTTTTGCAAAATACATTTATAAAAGTTTTTAAAAATATTCATAACTTTAAAGGAGAAAGCAAGTTGTACTCCTGGATGTACAGAATTGCCACCAATGAATCTATTACATTTATCAATAAAAAAGCGAATAGATTACAGATAACTAGTGAAGAAGTACAACAATTAGCCATAAATAATTTAACAACAGATGTATACTTTGAAGGTGATAAGGCTCAACTAAAATTGCAACAAGCCATAGCTACTTTACCCCAAAAACAACAACTGGTTTTTAATATGAAATATTTTGAAGATTTAAAATATAAAGAGATGTCCGAAATATTAAAAACAAGTGAAGGCGCTTTAAAAGCTTCATATCACATTGCAGTGAAAAAAATTGAAGACTTCTTAACTAACCTTTAAACCTTTTATAAAAAAACAAGTCTTACTTAAGAATGAAAAAATATAAATTTAAAAATATCAAACGTTCAGGGTTTACAACACCAGAAGATTATTTTGAGAAGTTTGAAGTATCTTTTTTAAGCCAAGATAAGATTTTGAGTCCTGATAATGGTTTTAAAGTACCTCAAGGTTATTTTGAATCTGTTGAAGATACTGTTTTAAGTAAGGTAAATCAAAAAGAGAACAAAGTCATTCAATTGTTTAATAGAAAAACTGTTATTGCAGGTTTAAGTATTGCTGCTTCAATTTTACTTTTATTTAATCTTTCAATTTTTGAGAAACAAATTACCTTTGATTCTCTAGATTACGAGACTTTAGAAGATTTTGTTTTAAATCAAGAACTCGAATCTTCAGATATTGCTAATCTTATTACAAATACAGAACAATTAGCTAATACAGGCATTGCTGAATCGGTTAGTGATA
>JARRKS010000062.1:0-5887 GCA_037387865.1 Flavobacteriaceae bacterium | reverse complement strand
TGTTTCATTTTTTATGTTAAAACGAAAAACATCACCTGTAGAAATATGAATCAGATTGTATTTTTCTTTTAAAAAACTAGCTTGAGTTCCTTTACCTGCTCCAGGAGGTCCAAATAAAACAAGGTTGGTAGGATGTTGAACTTCTTTAATTTGATAAACTTCTGGCAAATCTCTTCCTAAACCATCATAATCCAGACCATAACCAACAATAAATTTCTCAGGGATTTCTATTCCAACATAGTGCAATTTAAAATCCTTTTTATAAGCTTCTGGTTTATAAAATAAAGTAGCAATTTTTAATTGCTTTACATTCTCGTTTTTAAAGATTCTATGAACTTCAGCAAGCGTATTTCCTGTATCGATTATATCTTCTAGAATAACAACTGTACGTCCAGAAAGGTCTTGAGTAAGACCTATTAACCGTTGTATATCTTCAGTAGATCTAACACCTTCATAAGATGCCAATTTTATAAAAGTAACTTCACATGGTTTAGGGTATTTTTTTACAAAATCGCTTACAAACATAAACGATCCGTTTAATATCCCAATAAAGACTGGGATTTCGTTTCCTAAATCGTCAGACATTTCTTGTGTCAATCTTTCAATTGCTGTATCAATTTCAGAAGCAGAAATAAAAGGCTTGAAATATTTATCGTGAAGCTTAATCATTACTAAATACTTGTTTTTGTTAATTCTGTGCAAAGATAATCAAATGCTTTTCTTTAATCAATTAATGATTTAGATTGTTTGTTATTTAATTTTTTCACACTGTTTTGATTTGTACTTTTGTGCAAAATTTTTAATGCATGAATTATTTTTCATCAAATTTTAAACTTGGTATACTTGGTGGCGGACAATTAGGTAAAATGCTACTTTATAATACCAGAAAATTTGATATTTACACATGTGTTTTAGATCCAAACAATGAAGCGCCTTGCAAAATAGCATGCAACGAATTTTATCAAGGTGATTTAATGGATTATAAAACCGTTTACAATTTTGGAAAACAAGTGGATGTTCTAACCATAGAAATAGAGAATGTAAATGTTGATGCGTTAGAGACACTCGAGAAGGAAGGCGTAAAAGTATTTCCATCATCCAAAACGCTTCAAATCATTCAAAATAAATCTACTCAAAAGCTTTTTTATAGAGATCACGATATTCCAACAGCAAATTTTACAAGATTTGCCTATACTTCAGAAATAAAAGAAGCAGTTAATCATGGCGGATTAAACTTACCCTTTGTTTGGAAGGCTACACAATTTGGCTATGATGGTTATGGTGTAAAGGTTATTAGATCTTTAGACGATTTAACAAGTTTACAAAATGTTGAATGTATTGCTGAAGAACTTATCCCTTTTAAAAATGAGTTGTCTGTTATTGTTGCACGAAATTTTGATGGAAAGGTAAAAAGTTATCCTGTTGTAGAAATGGAATTCCATCCTGAAGCCAATCAAGTTGAGTACGTTATTTGTCCGGCTAGAATAGATGAAAGCGTTGCAAAAAAAGCGCAAGATATTGCTCTAAAAGTATCCGATGCTTTTGAGCATGTTGGTTTATTGGCTGTTGAAATGTTTCAAACAAAAGACAACAAAATCTTAGTAAATGAAGTTGCTCCTCGACCTCATAATTCAGGGCATCATACTATAGAGTCAAGTTATACCTCCCAATTTGAACAACACTTAAGAGCCATACTTAATTTACCTCTTGGAAAAACAGACCACAAAGTTGCAGGAATTATGGTAAATTTGGTTGGTGAAGAAAATTATACTGGTAAAGTTGTTTATAACCATATAGAAGACATTATGAAAATGGAAGGTGTTACACCTCATATTTATGGAAAAAAAGAAACACGTCCTTTTAGAAAAATGGGGCATGTTACCATTGTTAATGAAAATATTGATGATGCAAGACAAATTGCAGAAAAAGTAAAAAATACAATCAAAGTAATTAGTGAATAATATGGGCAAAGTTGGAATTATTATGGGAAGTAAAAGCGATTTGCCAGTCATGCAAGACGCTATAGATATTTTAAACGGATTTGATATTGAAATTGAAGTCGATATTGTTTCAGCGCATAGAACACCTGATAAATTATTTGATTACAGTAAAAATGCACATGAAAGAGGTATTTCAGTAATAATTGCTGGTGCAGGTGGTGCAGCTCACCTACCAGGAATGGTAGCTTCTATGTCTCCGCTTCCTGTTATAGGAGTTCCTGTAAAAAGTAGCAATTCTATAGATGGTTGGGATTCTATATTATCTATTCTTCAAATGCCAGGTGGCGTTCCAGTAGCAACTGTTGCCTTAAATGGCGCAAAAAATGCAGGTATTTTGGCAGCCCAAATTATAGGAAGTTCAGATAAATGTGTTCTTGATAAAGTCTTGGCTTACAAAGAAGGGTTGAAACTAAAAGTCATTGAATCTTCTAAAGATTTAAAAAAATAAACCTCGAATACTGCCGAGGTTTATTGCTATTAATCAAATTCTTAACTGGCTAACCAACCAACTTATGAAAAAACTCTTTGCAAAAATATAATATTTTATTATTCACGCATAATAAACTTTTCACATTAACACTCTATTAACTTATGAATATTTTATTAGAAAAATTTAACACTTTATTCCAGTCAGCACCTTTTTCAAAAATAAAAAATGAAGATATTTTGCCTGCATTTAAGCATGCTATTGAGGTTGCAAAAAATGAAATAGATTTAATAGTTAAAAACCCTAAAGAACCCAGCTTTAAAAATACTATCGAAGCTTTAGAATTCTCTGGAGAACAGTTAGATAGAATTTCAAGCTTGTTTTTTAATTTGAATTCTGCAGAAACCAATGATGAAATTCAAAAAATTGCACAAGAAGTCTCCCCATTGTTATCAGAGTTCAGTAATGATATTACGCTAAATAAAGATTTGTTTAAACGTGTAAAAGCAGTTTATGATCAAAAAAGTTCCTTAAATCTCTCATTAGAACAAAGCACATTATTAGACAAAAAATATAAAAGTTTTTCCAGAAATGGTGCTAATCTGCCTGAAGACAAGAAACAGATGCTTCGTGAAATAGATAAAGAATTAAGCAAGCTTAAATTAAGATTTGGTGAAAACGTTTTAGCCGAAACTAATAAATTTGAATTACATATTAAAAACGAAGATGATGTATCTGGTTTACCTGAAGGCGCAAAAGAAGCAGCTAGTCAACTGGCAGAAAGTAAAGGCAAAGAAGGCTATATAGTTACTTTAGATTATCCTAGCTATATTCCTTTTATGACTTATGCTGATAATCGAAATCTTCGGAAAAAGTTAGCAATTGCATTCGGTGCAAAAGGATTTCATAATGATGAACTTGATAATCAAGAAGTCGTTTTAAAAATTACAAAGCTACGATACCAAAGAGCAAATCTGCTAGGCTACAAAACCCACGCACATTTTGTATTGGAAGAACGCATGGCTAAAAACCCAAAAGCAGTTCAAACTTTTTTTAATGATTTATTAGTAAAAGCAAAACCCGCTGCAAAACGCGAGTTTACTGAACTTCAAAATTTTGCTAATGATTTAGATGAAATTGATCAACTTCAAAAATGGGATTCAGCCTATTATTCAGAAAAGCTAAAACAAAAGCTTTTTGATTTGGATGATGAAAAGCTCAAACCCTATTTTAAATTAGAAAATGTAATTAATGGAGCTTTTACGATAGCTGAAAAACTATATAGCCTACAATTTGAAAAAATTGATACCATAGATAAATATCATGAAGATGTTTTAACATACAAGGTTGCAGACGCAAAAGGAAATCTTATTTCCATCTTTTATGCCGACTTTTTTCCAAGACCAGGAAAACGTAATGGCGCTTGGATGACTTCATACAAACCTCAGTTTGTAAAGAACGGTGAAAACAGTAGACCACATATTTCTATTGTTTGCAATTTCACTAAACCAACAAAAACTAAACCTTCATTATTAACTTTTAATGAGGTTACAACCTTATTTCACGAATTTGGTCATGCTTTGCATGGTATGTTAGCCAATACTACCTATCCAAGTTTATCAGGGACAAGTGTTTTCTGGGATTTTGTTGAATTGCCAAGTCAGTTATTAGAAAACTGGTGCTATGAAAGAGAAGCGTTAGAATTGTTTGCAACACATTACGAAACAGGTGAAATGATTCCGATGGATTTGGTAAATAAAATCAAGGAATCTGCTACGTTTCACGCAGGTATGCAAACCTTAAGACAGTTAAGTTTTGGTTTGTTAGATATGAGTTGGCATAGTCAAGATCCAACACTGATTACAAATGTGAAATCTCATGAATTAGAAGCATTTGACAATACAAAATTATATCCAGATGTTACCGAAAATTGTATGAGCACCTCATTCTCTCACATTTTTCAAGGTGGTTATTCTTCAGGATATTACAGTTACAAATGGGCTGAAGTTTTAGATGCTGATGCTTTTGAATACTTTAAAGAACAAGGGGTTTTCAGTAAAACTGTTGCTCAAAAATTTAAAGAAAATATCCTTTCTAAAGGCGGTACGGAAGACCCAATGACCCTTTATAAACGTTTTCGTGGAAGAGAACCACAATCTGAAGCTTTATTAAGACGTGCTGGATTGATTGAAAAATAGATTTTTTATTCTATTTTTGACAAAAGCTGAAAATAGAAAAATGTCAGACCATCAAATAAATCCTAATAACTGGATTGATCTTTACTCCGATTATTTGTACAATTACACAATATCTAGAGTAAATGATAGTAATATTGCAAAAGATCTGGTTCAGGATACATTTTTGGCTGGTTTAAAATCAATGAAAAACTTTAAGGGTGAAGCTACTGAACGTACTTGGTTAATTTCTATTCTTAAAAGAAAAATTATTGATCACTATCGTAAAATAAATTCAAAGAAGGGAAAAGCCGAGGTTAGAATGAATTACAATAGTGATACAGATAGTGAAGGTGATTGGCTTGAAGAAAGAGTTGCAGATCCATTTGATAAAACTGCAGAAGACAAGCTTGAAAACAATGAACTTGGAGATGCAATAATGGAATGTTTAAGTAAACTACCATCAAAACATGCACAAATTTTCACAATGAAAACAATTCAGAACTACGATACAGAAGCAATTTGTAATGAATTAAATATAACAGCGTCTAACCTTTGGGTAATCATTCATAGAGCTCGCATTGCTATGGCTGCTTGCTTAAAAGAAAACTGGTTTTAAAAATGAGTGATAAAAAGTTTAAAGTATTTATTTCTTGCGACGTGGCAAATCACGTTTGTGATAAAACACAATACAGTGAGGCGTCTCTATGGGAAAAGATAAAGCTCAACATACATCTATTCTATTGTAAAGCCTGTAGAAAATACACCCAAAACAATCAAAAACTTACTAAAGTTGTTAAAGAATCTAAAGTGCAATGTTTAGATGCTGTTGTAAAAGAAAGCCTAAAAAAACAATTTGAATCTGAATTAGAAAAGCATCACCATTAATCAAAAAATAACATCATAAATAACCATACTATTGGTAGTGCTTCTACCCAAAATGCAGTATAATATTTACCTTGATTCTTCTTGCTAAATGTAATAATTATCATAGCTGATAAACTTATTATTAGAATTGATAAAAGATTGTAAGGACTTATTTCGTCCTTAAAATATTCAAAAAAGAAAAATACCATTAAAAGTATAATGCCCAGAAATTTGGTCTGCTTCACTCCTATTTTTTGAGGAATGGTAGCAAGTTTTAAATCGTCGTATTGTAAATCACGTATTTCAAAAGGCAACATCAAAACGACTACAAATAGAAAACGTTGAACAAACGTTATCCAAACATCTGTACTTAAATGACTATTTTCATTTATAATAGGGAGAATTACTGTAACTCCAGC
>JARRKS010000061.1:0-5887 GCA_037387865.1 Flavobacteriaceae bacterium | reverse complement strand
AGGAATATAATTTTTAGCAATTTCATGATTATTTAAGATTGACTACATTAATACCTTAACAAGGTAATTATCTTAATAAAACTATTATATGTGTTTTACAATTCTTTAACTAATTTCTAAATAAAAAAACCACCTCAATATTGAAGTGGTTTTGTATATATAGTATGCTGAATATTTTCAGCGCGACAACTTATTTAATCATATCGTAACTGCGTTTAATGAAGTTTGTTAATTCTTCACCTTTAAGTAGTCCTTGAGATAATCGTGCTAAATCTAAACTTTGGTTTATTAAACGCTCTTGTTTTTTACGTGTTTTGGTGTTTAGAATGTCGTTTACTAATTGGTGATTTGTGTTTACCACCAAGTTGTACATTTCTGGCATGTTACCCATGCCAAACATACCGCCGCCGCCAGTTTGTTGCATCTCTTTCATACGTCTCATAAATTCTGGTTGCGTGATAATAAATGGAGATGCATTACTATCCATAGCTTCTAATTGTACCATGAATTTTTCAGAAGGAATAATTTCTTTCAACAACTCATCTAAAGTTTTCTTTTCGTCATCAGAAAGTTTGGAAATTTTAGTATCATCTTTCTTGATTAAATTATCAATATGATCTGCATCAACTCTTGCAAAAGAAATCTTTTCTTTTGTAGTTTCCAGTTTCTGCATTAAATGAGAGACAATAGGTGAATCTAAAAACAATACTTCATAACCTTTGGCTTTAGCAGCTTCAATATAGCTGTGTTGAGCGTCTTTATCTGAAGCGTACAAAATAACCAGCTTGTCGTCTTTGTCCGTTTGTTTGGCTTTTATTTTGTTGTATAACTCATCATAGGTGTAATATTTACCATCTACTGTTGGGTACAATGCAAAAGCATCTGCTTTTTCGAAGAATTTTTCTTCAGTAAGCATTCCATATTCAATAACTATTTTAATATCGTCCCATTTCTTTTCGAAATCCTCACGATTGTTATTGAAAAGAGATTTCAATTTATCTGCTACTTTTCTAGTAATGTAAGAGGAAATCTTTTTAACAGCACCATCAGCTTGAAGGTAAGAACGCGATACGTTTAACGGAATATCTGGCGAATCAATTACACCTCGAAGCATGGTTAAAAATTCAGGAACGATGCCTTCAACATTATCGGTGACAAAAACTTGATTTTGGTATAGTTGAATTCTGTCTTTCTGAATGTTTAAATCGTTCGTCATTTTAGGGAAATACAAAATTCCAGTAAGGTTAAACGGATAATCTACATTCAAATGAATATTAAACAAAGGCTCTTCAAACTGCATTGGGTACAACTCGCGATAGAAGTTTTTGTAGTCTTCATCTTTTAAATCTGCAGGTTGTTTAGTCCACGCAGGATTTGGGTTGTTTATAATGTCATCAACCGTTATTTTTTTATGAGGTTCAGTAGTTTCTTTACCGTCTTTATCTTTTGTAGTTTTTGGCGTAAAATCTGGATCATTTATTTCCTTTGTTCCAAACTTAATTGGAATTGGCATGAACTTGTTATACTTGGTTAACAGTTCGCGAATACGAGATTCTTCTAAAAACTCTTTGTCGTCATCAGCAATATGAAGAATAATTTCTGTGCCTCTTTCTTTCTTTTTATGTTCTTTTAAAGTGAATTCAGGAGAGCCATCACATACCCAATGTGCGGCAGGCTCATCTTTATAAGATTTTGTTATGATTTCTACTTTTTCAGCAACCATAAAAGCCGAATAAAATCCAAGACCAAAATGACCTATAATTCCAGCATCGTCAACTTTGTCTTTGTATTTATCCAAAAACTCTTCAGCGCCAGAAAAAGCAATCTGATTGATGTATTTCTCAACTTCTTCAGCAGTCATTCCGATACCTTGATCAATGATGTGAAGTTTTTTCTTTTTCTTATCAACTTTCACCTCAATTTGTGGATTACCGTATTCTACTTTGGCTTCACCAATATTGGTAAGATGTTTCAACTTCATCGTTGCATCTGTTGCATTACTTATCAACTCGCGCAAAAAGATTTCATGATCGCTGTATAGGAATTTTTTAATTAAAGGGAAGATGTTTTCTACTGAAACATTAATATTTCCTTTTGCCATAATATTTTAGTTTTTAATATGATTTATATTTCTACTCAAAGGAATGGCAACAAAAATGCCAATTTAAAAAATGTGACAAACTGACACTGAATAATAATAGTTCAATTAAAATGGCATAAAATTTTCTTTTAGAACCACTTGATTGCCAAATCAATTAACTTTTGTTTTGCGCTAGTGTAAGGTGGATAAAAATTTTCAGTAAAACCTTTAAAATTATATTTTAAAACAGAACGTGTGTTAGAAAATTCCTGAAAACCAAAAAATCCATGTGACTTACCCATACCGCTATTGTTAGTACCTCCAAATGGCAAATAATGATTGGAAGCCTGCAATAAGTTATTATTAATACATGTGCTTCCTGCACGTGTATTATTTATGATGTAGTCTACATTATTTTTGTTTTTACTATAAATATAAAGAGACAAGGGCTTTTCTTTGGAATTGATATATGTTACAGCTTCTTCAATAGATTTATACGTTATAATTGGAAGTATTGGACCAAATATTTCGTCTTGTAATAATGATGCATTTTCAGATAAGTTTGATATTAGAGTAGGAGATATAAAATTTTCTTCTGGCTGACTTTGCCCACCAATTTCAATACTTGCGTTTTTAGATTTAGCATCTTCCAAATGTTTAATTAACCTATTAAAATGATTTCTATTTACAATACGACAAATAGAATTTGAAGCCATAATGTCTTTAGTAAAAAAGTATTCCAAATTTGTCTTAAACTCATTTACAAAATCATTCTTGATAGTATCATTAATCAAAATATAATCTGGGGCAATGCAGGTTTGTCCATTGTTTAGAAATTTTCCCCAAACTGTTTTTTTAACTGCCGATTTAATATTAGCTGTTTCATCAATTATCGTTGGCGACTTGCCACCTAGTTCAAGGGTAACTGAACTTAAATTTTTTGCAGCAGCTTGCATGACAATCTTCCCAACTTTTGGTGAGCCAGTAAAGAAGATATGGTTAAAAGGTAATTTTAATAATTCTTGAGAGGTTTCTGCGTCACCTTCAATTAAAGCAACTTCATTTTCATCAAATAGGTCATTAATGATTTTCGCCATAACACGTGAAGTATTTGGAGTTAATTCAGATGGTTTTATAATTGCTGTATTTCCCGCAGCAATTGCTGAAACTAAAGGATCAAACGTTAAATTGATTGGGTAGTTCCAAGGTGAAATAATCAAACAAACGCCTTTAGGCTCATATTTATAACTTGACGATGTTCCTAATAATGCTAATGGTGTTTTTACTTTTTGGTTAGACATCCAAGATTTTAGATGTTTTTTGGCATGTTTTATTTCACCAATAATTTGGTAGATTTCCGTGAGATCAGTTTCAGCAAAAGGTTTCTTAAAATCATTATATAAAGCTTTCCTAATTTGATCTTTGTAAGTTACTTCCAAAGCTTCCTTTATTAATATCAACTTTTTTATACGCTCTTTATAGCTAGTATTCGCAACTTTATATTGATTTTCTTTTTGTTTAGTAAATAGGCTAAAATAGCGGCTGCTGCTGTAATCCATTGTCATATATGTTTTTAAGTAATTAATTGAAGAGAATTCATGTTGTTTAAGAATTCTAATTAATTGCGAAATAAAAGATATAAATAATTCTACTATAGAAAACAATTAACAGAAGGAAACTTCACAGACCATTATTTATTCTTAAATTTACTTTTAATTTGGTATTTCTATTGATAAGATAATAGAAGCAAACATTTTTAAGTTTTTAGTATATGTATAATTCAAAAATAATAGGTCTTGGTTATTATGTTCCTGATAATGTGGTGACTAATCATGATTTATCCAAAATGATGGATACTGATGATGCTTGGATTCAAGAGCGTACAGGTATTAAAGAACGTCGATGGATTAAAAAAGGTACAGGCGATACATCTGCAATTATGGGAGCCAAAGCAGCTAGAATTGCAATAGAACGAGCTGGGTTATCTAAAGACGATATTGATTTTATTGTGTTTGCAACCTTAAGTCCAGATTATTATTTCCCTGGTTGTGGAGTCCAAATACAAGATTTGCTTGATATGAAAACTGTTGGTGCACTTGATGTTAGAAACCAATGTTCTGGATTTGTATATGCATTAGCAACCGCAGACCAATTTATAAAAACAGGTATGTACAGGAACATTCTTGTTATCGGTGCAGAATATCACAGTAATGGTTTAGACAAAACAACTAGAGGCAGAGGTGTCTCTGTAATTTTTGGCGATGGAGCAGGTGCTTGTGTACTTTCTAGAGAAGAAGATACTACAAAGGGTATTTTGTCGTCGCATTTGCATAGCGAAGGTAAATATGCAGATAAATTAATTGTAGCATCACCAAGTATTGCACATTGGGTTCCTGAAATTTTAGAATCTAAAGAAGAGGATTTATCTTATTTTCCATATATGGATGGGACTTTTGTTTTTAAGCACGCTGTTGTAAGATTTAGTGAAGCAATCATGGAAGGATTGGCAAAAAATAATCTTAAAAAAGAAGATATTGATATGCTTATTCCACATCAGGCAAATTTGAGAATCGCACAGTTTATTCAAAAGAAATTTGGATTAAGGGATGACCAAGTGTTCAATAACATCATGAAATATGGCAATACAACGGCAGCTTCTATTATTATAGCACTTGCTGAAGCTTGGGAGGAAGGCAAGATAAAAGAAGGTGATACTGTAGTTTTAGCTGCTTTTGGCAGTGGGTTTACTTGGGGAAGTGTAATTATTAACTGGTAGAATATAGTATTAATATAAAAAGTCTGAAACATAATGAAGTTTTGTTTCAGACTTTCTCGCTATTAATCTAACTAACACTTAACTTAAAATTTTAAAACGTTGTTTAGAGTTGTTGAGGACTAATTCAAATTTTTACAATACAAAGTTTAGTTAGTGTATACAATAAAGACGTAAAAAATTGGATTTTATTACATTGATTATCAAACTTTAACCAATTTTAACATTTTTAACATAAAATAAAAACCCAAAGTAATTTACTTTGGGTTTTCTTATTTAATAACCTAGCATGAACACTAACCATCAAATTATTATGCTGGTTATTAAATTATTTATACTTTAAATAAATCCGCCACCACCAGATTTTTCGTTATTGTCACGTCTTTTACGTTGAATAGCGCGGTATTTGTTACCACCAAATCTATAAGAGAGTCCAATGTACCATGAGTTGCTTTCCCAGTTGAACTCACCTGCTGATGGATAAGGTCTATTGCTTTCAAATTCAAACTTCATAGTATTGAAAACATCATTATAATTAAAGCTCACCGTTGCGTTTTCCATAAAGTTGTAGCGTATACCTGTATTTACAAAATACATTGGCTTTCTTTCAAACTGAAGTCCTTTTTGCGCACCGCGGTACATACCAAAGAGTGAAAAAGTTAATTTTTTTGTAGCTTTAAAGTTATTGTTTACGCGTACATTCCAAACAAGGTTATCTACTTCTATTTTTTGTTGAACTATATCATCAATAGTATGCGTGTCTTCTTCAGGGTTTATAAACTCTTCAGCATAGCCTGAAGTTTTTTGAGAGTATAAATCAAAACTTCCATTTAAACTCCACCATTTAGTAGGACGATAATTTGATGATAATTCTAAACCATAAGCAGATGTATTGTCAAAGTTATCAAAGGTAAGAATGACTTTTTCTAAATCTGGATCTAGTCTGTCTATAAATAAAGACCTGTTAATTTCGTCTTCAATTATCTTGAAAAAGGAAGTATAACCGCAGGTGTTTTTTACAGGATAATTGAAGA
>JARRKS010000060.1:0-5910 GCA_037387865.1 Flavobacteriaceae bacterium | reverse complement strand
TTCAGAATCCTGATAGACCAAGTCGCATGCTTTATTGTAATTTCCATTAGCTTGATGAGCTATTTTTAAAGCAACATTAGCATCCAACTCATAATTTTTAATTAACCCTTCTTTAATCTCATTTTCAGATAAAGCGGGGAAATAAAGTGTTTGACACCTTGACCTTATAGTACTAATAATTTGTTCTTCATCTTCTGCAATTAATATGAAAATAGTTTTTTCAGGAGGCTCTTCAATTAGCTTTAAAAGCTTGTTTGCACAACTAGAGTTCATTTTTTCAACCATCCAAAGAATCATAACTTTGTAACCGCCTTCATAGGATTTTAAAGTTAGAGACTTTACAATTTCGCTAGCCTCGTCTACACCAATTTGTCCTTGTTTGTTTTCAACTCCAAGAAGTTTGTACCAATCAAACAAATTTCCATAGGGTTGTCTCAAAAGAAGTTGCCTCCATTCTTCTAAAAAATGACTTGAAACAGGGTGGCTCTTTATTTTGTGATTAGTTGTTACTGGAAAAGCAAAATGCAAATCAGGGTGAGTAACTTGATTAAATTTTAAGTTACAGGAATCATTTCCTGTGTTATTTTCTCCATTATTGTTTTTGCACAAAAGATATTGTGCATAAGCAATAGCCATAGGTAAAGTGCCACAGCCTTCAGGACCTATAAATAGTTGCGCATGAGGAACTCTACCTTCGTCTATACTATTTGTAAGGTAATTTTTAATATAGTTTTGACCTAAAATATCTGAAAAAAGCATAAAACAAAGATATATGAATTCATTTATGTATTTGCACGAAATCCGATATTAAAAGCAAGTTATCGATTAAATATTTAGTCTAGAATCATTACAGCTAAATTAATAGTTGATTAACTAATTTTTTGGGTGGTTATATCATATTTTGTTAAAATTGATAGCTATTAATCCAAATCTTCCCTCGATATTTAAAACTTATATACTGTGAAAAAGTACGGTTTAATATTGATGTTTTTAAGTCTAGCCTCTCTAAATTTAAGGGGTCAAAATGCCTTTCAAGGTTTTGAAGGGTCTATAGATGATAATTGGAATTACAACACAAACATCCCGTTTTATAGCCTAAATGGTAATACGGATATTTGGGATAATTTTTCTGGTGCAAACGGAAGAATTGATGGAGCATACAAAGGAATATCTTATATGGCCGGAAGGGATTTAGACAACCCTTATTCAGAGTCAGAATCAGGGACACCTTCTCCAGAACACATTCTAACTTTTCAAACCATAGCAGTCAATGGTGCGCCATCAGAACTTTCATTCAGAATTAACTACGTGTTTTTAGATAAGAATGATTATATATATTATGAGGTGAAATATGATAACGGAACTAGCTGGAGTTC
The DNA here is from genome assembly GCA_037387865.1 of Flavobacteriaceae bacterium. Taxonomy (GTDB): domain Bacteria; phylum Bacteroidota; class Bacteroidia; order Flavobacteriales; family Flavobacteriaceae; genus Gilvirhabdus. The sequence goes on along the minus strand of JARRKS010000060.1, from coordinate 4,534 downwards.
GCCAGATGTCCATACTAACGTATTTAGCACTTCTCAAAACGGAACTTTCTCTACAAACGATTGGATGGAATTTAGCCACACAATCCCTTCAGGAAAGAGCCATGTTAGATTTCGTATAGTTTTTTACCAAAACGGAAATGGTTATATGGGTTTAGATAATGTTCAACTTTTATCTTTCCCTCTATCTATAGAAAATAATAAAATAGATGGTTTTACTTATGGGCCCAACCCAACAAATAATGTTCTTAATTTAAGAGCTAAAGTTGTTCTTGATAAAGCAAGTGTATTTGATGTTTCAGGAAAACAAGTATTAAGCAAACAAGGTAGCTCTAATGAAATGACTCTTAATGTTTCAAGCCTTGCCTCTGGAGTATATCTAGCTAAAATAGAATCTCAAGGTCTCTCTCAAACAATAAAAGTGATTAAGCGTTAGAAAAAGAGAAAACTTTTATTAAATTTTTTAGAATCCGAGTAATTTTTTAACATGTTACTCGGATTCTTCATTTATATTTGTTTTCAAAACAAGTTTTTAATGAAAACACTTAAAGATTTTAATTTCAACAACAAAAAAGTCTTAATAAGAGTAGACTTTAATGTACCGCTTAATGAAAAGTTCCAAGTCACAGATTCTACAAGAATAGTTTCAGCTAAACCTACAATTATTAAAATTTTGGAAGACGGCGGAAGCTGCATATTAATGTCTCATTTAGGAAGACCAAAAGGCGTTCAGGATGAATTCTCATTGAGACACATAGTTCCAAAAGTAGAAGAGGTTTTGGGTGTTAACGTAAAGTTTTGTTCCAACTGTATTGGAACAGAAGCAGAAGCGGCATCAAAAGAATTAAAACCAGGTGAAATACTTTTATTAGAAAATTTGAGGTTTCATGAAGAAGAGAAAGAGGGAGACAATGATTTTGCAGAAAAACTATCTAAATTAGGCGATTTTTATGTCAATGACGCCTTTGGTACGGCACATAGAGCACATGCATCTACAACAACAATTGCACAATTCTTCCCAAACAGCAAATGTTTTGGAGCTCTTTTATTCAAAGAAATCGAAGGCATAGAAAAAGTTTTTAGCACGGGTGAAAAACCAGTATTAGCTGTTTTGGGTGGAGCAAAAGTATCTTCAAAAATCACAATAATTGAAAATATTCTAGACAAAGTCAATCACTTAATAATCGGTGGAGGAATGACTTTTACATTTATTAAAGCTCAAGGAGGTCAAATAGGAGATTCCATTTGTGAGGACGACAAAATGACCTTAGCTTTAAAAATTTTAGAAAAAGCTAAATCTAAAAATGTAAAGATCCATTTGCCTGTAGATGTTGTGGCTGCAAACGCTTTTGATAATGACGCCGAAACTAAAGTGGTGGATGTTTTTTCTATCCCAAATAATTGGCAAGGCTTAGATGCCGGACCCAAAACAATTGAAATCTTTGACTCGGTTGTTAATGAATGTAAAACAATTCTTTGGAACGGCCCTTTAGGTGTTTTTGAAATGCCGAATTTCGCCAAAGGAACTATTGCTCTTGGCAATTCAATAGCAAACGCAACAAAAAATGGAGCATTCTCACTTGTAGGAGGAGGAGATTCTGTTGCGGCAGTCAAACAATTTGGCTTTGAAGATAAAGTAAGTTATGTTAGTACTGGCGGAGGAGCGATGCTGGAAAGTCTTGAAGGCAAAACACTTCCTGGAATAGCAGCAATTTTAGAGTAAATTTAATATGATGCACAAAAGTACGATTTAAGGATTTATAAGCGTAATCACTAGAAAAGAATAAAATGAATTTAAAGGTAGTTTTACTAGTATTTTTGTTTGGACTTTTTATTGGACATTCACAAAATGACACCAACCAAACAATTATATCAGACACTATAATTGATGGTAATACGTATAATTTACAAGAATTAAAACCAGCTATAGATACAATTACAAAACAATTGGAAGATCATAAAGAAGCTGCTAATTATGATCAAAAGTGGTTTGACGAACTCTATAACTCATCTTTATATGATACTATTTATAAATCTGTAAGCGAGCTTAAATATGATTCGATTTACTATCCTGATCTCCCAACCGACACACTTAAATTAAGACTGGCTTTACTTAATGCTAAAACACCTTTCAATGTTGAATACAATCCTTCTTTGGAGAGTGTTATAAAGAGTTATCTAAAAAATCGAAAAGAGACTTTAGAGAGATTAATGGCTTTAAGTAAATATTATTTTCCAATGTTTGAAAAAGAGTTAGATAATTACGACATACCTTTAGAAATAAAATATTTAGCTATTGTAGAGTCTGCACTCAAACCACGTGCTAAATCTAGAGTTGGAGCAACGGGGCTTTGGCAATTTATGTTTACTACTGGCAAACAGTTTGGTCTGGATGTTAGCAGTTATGTTGACGAGCGTAGTGATCCAATTAAATCTACAGAAGCGGCATGTAAGTACCTAGCCAGTTTATACAAAATTTTTGGAGATTGGGATCTTGTCTTGGCGGCATATAATTCAGGGCCAGGAAATGTTACAAAAGCCATAAGAAGGTCTGGAGGTTATCAGAACTATTGGAATATTAGACCTCATTTACCAAGAGAAACAGCTGGTTATTTACCTGCTTTTTTAGCTACGATGTATATTTTTGAGTATGCTTCAGAACATGGCTTTGATCCACAGACACCAGAAACAACTTATATAGAAACAGACACAATAAGAGTCAAACAAATGATTACTCTTGACCAGGTTTCTGAACTTACCGGCGTACCAATTGAAGAGTTACAATTTTTAAACCCTTCCTATAAGCTTGATATTATACCTTATATTGAAGACGAGAATTATGTATTAAGGTTACCAAGAAGTGAAGTTGGTAAGTTTGTGAACAATGAAACTCAAATTTATGAATACGTAAAAGCTGAATTTGATAAAAGGGAAAAACCATTACCTCAATTTTTTGAAGCAGAATCACGAATTCGATATAGAGTAAAGTCTGGAGATTATTTAGGACGTATTGCAAGAATGTATAGAGTTAGGGTTAGTGACATAAAACGATGGAATGGTTTAAGGAGCAATAATATCCAAGTCGGACAGCGTCTAACTATTTACCCTAGAAGACCTAACACATCTCAACCAATATCAAATAAACCCTCAAGTAGTGTTGCTATCGTTACTGACTCTAATACATATATTGTAAAGAATGGAGACTCTTTATGGAGTATTTCACAAAAATTCCCCGGAGTTTCTGTTCAAAATATTAAAGATTGGAACAATATTAGTGGTACAAAACTTAAACCAGGAATGAAACTTATAATATCCAAAAGATAAAATCATTCTTAAAATAAGAATTTACATTATGAGAAAAATAATTTTACTATTTGTATGTTTTACCATTTTTGGATGCAAAAATGAAAAATCCGCAAATCAGAGAATTTTATCAGATTCTTCTGGAAATATCAATAACCTGTCTGTTATTATTGAAAATGATCTTTGGCAAGGCAATGTAGGTGAGGCCATTAGAAATGTTTTAGCTTCACCAGTTGACGGATTGCCACAAGATGAGCCTTTATTCAGCATGAGTCAATTACCACCTCAGGTCTTTACTGGATTTGCAACTCATAATAGGATAGTATTAAAAATTGAAAAAGGCAAAGCCTCAAATTTTAGAATAGCAAGAAATGTGTTTGCGAAACCTCAAAAAGTTGTAGTAGTTTCCGCAGAATCAAATCAAGATATCATTGATTTGATCAACCAAAACTCTAAAAAAATAATTAAAGCGTTTAAAGATGAGGAGATTAAAGAAAAGCAAAGACGAATAAGTCTTTCACTTTTTGATGACACACCAATTCAAGAAGAGTTGGGCCTATCACTGAAATTTCCAACAGCGTATAGAATTGCAAAACATGATAAAAAATTCTTTTGGATTAGAAAAGATATTACTACAGGGACTACAAATCTTTTATTGTATGAAATACCATTTAATTCTATACAAAGAAATGATAGTTTAATGAGTAGAATCATAAAAGTTAGAGACTCAATTGGAAAAATTTACATACCAGGACCTACGGAAGGAACATATATGATTACCGAACAAGCCTATGCGCCATATCAATTTGAAACTATAATTGATAATAAACCAACTATAGAAACAAAAGGTAATTGGGAAGTTCATAATGCATTTATGGCTGGACCTTTTATAAATTATGTCATTGAAGACAAACCCAATAATAGGTTGGTTGTAATTGAAGGCTTTGCATTTGCTCCTTCAGTCGAAAAAAGAGAATATATGTTTGAATTAGAAGCGATAATAAGATCAATAGAAATACAATAAAAAAAGCCCAACATATTAAGTTGGGCTTTTTAATTAGATTGCTTTACTAATCTTTTTTATTTTCAGATGCATCATCCTCTTTACTTGCGTCTTTAAACTCTTTTATTCCACTACCTAATCCTCTCATAAGTTCAGGAATTTTTTTACCGCCAAATATTAATAAAATCACTACAGCAATTAAAACTATTTGTGGCCAGCCAATAACTAGAG
>JARRKS010000059.1:5891-14648 GCA_037387865.1 Flavobacteriaceae bacterium | reverse complement strand
AAAGAAAAGGAGAGGGAATTCATCACATTGCATTTGATGTGGACGATATAAAATCAGAAATTATTAGATTAGAAAAAGAAGGATTTATAGTTTTAAATAAAGAACCAAAAAAAGGAGCCTATAATAAATTGGTTGTTTTTCTACATCCAAAATCAACAAATGGAGTGCTTATAGAGCTCTGTCAGGAAATATCTTTAATGAAATAAACGCTTGTAGAGTTTTAAAAATAATATTAGATTTGCAGCCAATTTTGGTCCCATAGCTCAGTTGGTTAGAGCATCTGACTCATAATCAGAGGGTCACTGGTTCGAGCCCAGTTGGGACCACGTTTAAAAATAAAGGGTTACAGAGATGTAGCCCTTTTTGTTTTTATGTTTGTAACCCATTTGCAACACAAACTTCAAATAAGCTTGTTATTTAACTCTTAAAAGGTTCTTATAATTTCTGAGAATACTTATTTAGTCTATGCCTATACTTTTAACTCCTTTATTCATTAATAACATTCTGTTCTCCATGATAAACAACCTCAACATAGAACTTGTCTATTAAGAAACAAATAATGTGGATATCTTTTCTTTAAACTTTTTCTTTTTTCTTCTTGAAGTGACTAATAATAAAAAGAATTCCCACTATAGCGAAAGGAATTGTAATTGTTAGTATAATTCCAAGACTCATTATAACAGAATGATTCATTCTATAATTATGTGAAAAAACAATTGGACTCAAACCGAGGCCAATTAAAATGAATATAATGCCGCCAATTAATTCCCTTTTCCAAGCCAAAATAAGTAAGGCAAGCAAAATAAATGAAGGGATCAGATGAATTAAAAACGCACCAATCTGTTGCCACAATGAAAGTTCAGGTGAAAAAGCATCGAGCGCAAACATACTCACAAACAAAATAGCAAGAATGCACAGAAGACGTGGTAACCAATGAAATATTTTAATAGAGTTATTCATGATTATATATTTAAACGAATTTAAGAGCTAGACAATCAATGCACAATGATATTGGTCAGATTTTCATGCTCTGCATATTTGCAAGGCTTCGTTTTTTAATCCATGTTTTTTCAATATCTTGTTTCACTTAAAAGTCTATGTAAAAGATTATGAATATCCAGCCACTATTAACCTATATTCAAAATTTTGTTGAACTTACAAGTGAAGAGATTTCATATTTAAGGGCTAATCTTACATCTCGTAAGTATTTAAAAGGACAATTTGTTCTACAACAAGGAGACGTCTGTAAGACCAGTTCTTTTATTATTAAAGGTTGCACCAAAATGTTTTATGTTGATGACGATGGTCAAGAACATGTAATCATGCTCGGAATTGAAGACTGGTGGGTTTCAGACATAGGAAGTTTTATAAACCAGACACCTTCAGATTTTAATATACAATGTTTGGAAGACACAGAACTTATCCAGTTTCCGTTTGAAAAGATGGAAGACATTTATGCCAAAATTCCCAAATTAGAGAGATTCTTTAGGAAAATAGTTGAAAGAGGTTTAGCAGCTACACAAAAACGAATAATTAGAAACTTTAGTCTAACAGCTAAAGAGCGTTATATAATCTTCAGGAATAGTTATCCAAGTATTGAACAGCGCATTCCTCAATATATGATAGCTTCTTATCTAGGTATCACCAAAGAATTTTTGAGTAAAATTAAAAGTCAACTTACTCAAGAAAGGTAATGTTAAACTAGTTTAATATCATTTAATAAACTACTTCATTTTTATTGACACCATTATTTAAGACATTTGTGATGTAAATGTTTAACACTAAAAAAATAAAAATGAAATATAAAATTAAGCCAATAGCGATGACAGTCATAATTGCTTTTTCAAGCGTTTCATATGCTACAGTAGAAAAAGATGAAAAGCAAGTAAATATAGAAGCAAGTAAAGTAGTTTGGAAAGGTTATAAAGTAACAGGTTCTCATGAAGGAACCATTGAATTAAATAAAGGAACTTTAGAATTTAGTGATGAAAAATTAGTAGGTGGAAACTTTGTTATAGATATGACCACAATAGGATCTACGGATCTTCAAGGAGAGTACAAAGACAAATTAGATGGACACTTAAAAAGCGACGATTTCTTTGGTGTAGAAAAACACCCAACAGCTAGTTTAGTGTTTAAAGAAGTCAAACAAACGGGCAAAAACTCTTATGAAGTCACAGGAGATATAACTATAAAAGGAACGACTGAAACTATTACATTTGATTTGTCAGTCTATGGAAGCAAAGCAAATGCCTCAATAAAAATAGACCGTTCGAAATTTGATGTAAGATATGGTTCAACAAGTTTTTTTGATGGCTTAAAAGATAAAGCCATTTATGATGAATTTGATATTGTTGCTGATCTTGAATTTTAGATTAATAGCATAATAATTGGTTGGTTAGTTAAATGCCGCTTCAAATTTGAAGCGGCATTCTTATTTTATATTAAACACTATTAGGCTAAATTATTACTAAAATTAAAATAACTTTGTAATCTCTTTCAATGTGAATTTAGATAAATTATGTTTAAATACGGAATAGATCATCTCACAGTAAACAAAGCCATAGAAATTGCTAATGGAAAACTCAAAGCTTCAATAACCTCTGAAGCTGTTGAAAAAGTAAATGAATGCAGAAGAAAAGTTGAAACTATAGCAAATTCTAATAGTGCAGTATATGGTATAAATACAGGTTTTGGGCCATTGTGTGATGTACAAATTACTCCAGAAGAAACCAGTAAGCTGCAAATCAATCTATTAATTACGCATGCAGTAGGTGTTGGTAAGTCAATAAGCAAGGACCTTTCTAAAATTATGATGATTTGTAAAGTTCATGCACTTTGCTTGGGTTTTTCTGGGATTAGATTTGAGGTGATAGAGCGTATTATTTATTTTATTGAAAATGATTTGATTCCAGTTGTACCAGAACAGGGTTCTGTTGGGGCATCTGGAGATTTGGCCCCATTAGCACACTTGTTTCTACCACTTTTAGGAGAAGGTGAGTTTTGGAGCGGAGAAAATATAATCGTTGCAGCAGATGTTTTATCAGAACACAACATTGAACCAATACAGCTTCAGTCAAAAGAAGGATTGGCTTTAATCAACGGAACACAATTCATATTAGCCCACACAATTGTTGGTTTGAAGAAGATGGAATACCTTCTTGATTTGGCAGATGTTGCTGGAGCAATGAGTATTGAAGGCTATCAAGGTAGCGAATCACCTTTTAAAGAAGCATTACACACAATTCGACCTTTTAAAGGAAATTTAAAAGTAGCTGAACGCATGCGATTACTTTTTAAAGATTCACAAAATATTAAATCACATTTAGATTGCGCAAGGGTTCAAGACCCATATTCCATGAGATGTATTCCTCAAGTGCATGGCGCTTCAAGAAACGCCTTTTATCATTTAAATGATTTGGCCGAGATTGAAATGAATTCTGTTACAGACAACCCTGTTGTCTTGAGTGAAACTGTTGCTATTTCAGGAGGTAATTTTCATGGGCAACCATTAGCTATGGCATTAGATTATGCGTCTATTGCAGCTTCAGAGCTGGGAAATATTTCTGATAGAAGAAGTTATTTATTAATTGAAGGAAAATATGGTTTGCCTAGATTATTAACGGATTCAGGAGGCTTAAATTCTGGTTTTATGATTCCGCAGTACACAACTGCTGCATTGGTTACTGAAAACAAATCGTTGTGTTTTCCTCCATCAGCAGATAGTATTCCAACTTCTTTAGGGCAAGAGGATCACGTGTCTATGGGAAGTATTTCAGGAAGAAAATTCAATCAAATTTTAGAGAATTTAGAAAAAATTCTTGCTATTGAGATAATGTATGCAGCTCAAGCTTTAGAATTCCGAAGACCTAATACATTTTCAGACATCATTGAAAAAAATTATAAATTAATCCGTGAAAAGGTTGATAAACTAGAGGATGACAGAATTTTAAAGGATGATATTAATAATATGATACAGTTAGTTAAAAATCAAAACTTGATAGTAAAATAAAAATTAAGTATGACTTTTCAAGAACAGATACTTCAAGGAATACCGGAAGAATTACCTTCTAAAAGAGAATATCCAAAAGATGTAAATAGAGCTCCCAAACGAAAAGACATACTATCCATTGATGAAAAAAAGTTAGCGGTTCGTAACGCATTACGGTATTTCCCTAAAGAATGGCATCATATTTTAGCATCAGAGTTTGCTGAAGAACTGAAGGATTTTGGAAGAATCTACATGTACAGATTTAAACCAGAATATAAGATTTATGCAAGGCCAATTTCAGAATATCCCGCCAAATCCATTCAAGCAGCAGCCATTATGCTTATGATACAGAATAATCTAGACCCAGTAGTTGCACAACATCCAGAAGAATTAATTACCTATGGAGGTAATGGTGCAGTATTTCAAAATTGGGCTCAATACCTTTTAACAATGCAATATTTGTCAAACATGACAGACGAACAAACGCTTCATATGTATTCAGGTCATCCAATGGGATTATTTCCTTCTTCAAAAAATGCACCAAGAGTTGTAATCACCAATGGAATGATGATTCCAAATTATTCAAAACCAGATGATTGGGAGAGGTTTAATGCACTGGGTGTTACACAATATGGGCAAATGACTGCAGGATCGTTTATGTATATTGGACCACAAGGTATTGTACACGGAACGACCATAACTGTTATGAATGCTTTTAGAAAAATATTAAACAAAAACGAAACACCTAAAGGAAAAATATTTTTAACTGCTGGATTAGGAGGTATGAGTGGTGCTCAACCAAAAGCAGGAAATATAGCTGGATGTATCACTGTTGCCGCCGAGATAAATGCAAAAGCTGCTACCAAACGATATGAGCAAGGTTGGGTTGACGTTTTAATTGATTCAATAGATGGACTTGTTTCCAGAGTAAAGAAAGCACAAGAAAACAATGAAGTGGTCTCAATAGCATATATTGGTAATGTTGTTGATGTTTGGGAAAGTTTTTTTGAGGAAAACATATTCATTCATGTAGGTTCAGACCAAACGTCTTTGCATATTCCTTGGACTGGAGGCTATTATCCTGTTGGAATTTCTTACGAAGAGTCCAATAGATTGATTCGTGAAGAACCTGAACTTTTTAAGAAGAAAGTTCAAGAAACTTTGAGACGACATGCTGAAGCAATCAATAAACATACAGCAAAGGGAACTTACTTTTTCGATTATGGTAACGCTTTTTTATTAGAGGCTTCAAGAGCCGATGCAGACGTTATGGCAGAAAACGGAATAGATTTCAAATACCAGTCTTATGTTCAAGATATTTTAGGGCCAATGTGCTTTGATTATGGTTTTGGACCTTTCCGTTGGGTTTGCACATCAGGAAAATCTGAAGATTTAGATAAAACAGATAAAATAGCGAAAGATGTTTTACAGCAGATTATGCAAAACTCTCCTGAAGAAATACAACAACAAATGAAGGACAACATTACTTGGATAAATGACGCTAAAAAGAATAAAATGGTTGTTGGTTCTCAAGCTAGAATATTGTATACTGATTCAGAAGGAAGAATTAAAATAGCAAAAGCTTTTAATGATGCTATTTCTAAAGAAGAAATCGGACCTGTAGTATTAGGTAGAGACCACCACGATGTCAGCGGAACAGATTCTCCTTACAGAGAAACTTCAAACATTTACGATGGCAGTAAATTTACTGCAGATATGGCCATTCATAATGTAATTGGTGATGGATTTAGAGGTGCCACTTGGGTATCTATACATAATGGTGGTGGAGTTGGTTGGGGAGAAGTTATAAATGGTGGGTTTGGTATGCTATTAGATGGGACAAAACAAGCAGAAGCTCGTTTAAATTATTTGCAATTAAAAGAGAAATGGAAAGAACACCAGATCTAAAAGTCACTCTTCCTAATACAGTGGATAATGAACTTTTTGATGGGTTATTTTTATGACAGCCTGGATAAAAAAGGTTATTTTTTAAGTTTCAACAACCTTAAAAAGATTAATGTTTTAAAGATATAAAATGAGTAAAATTCTTTTATATTTGCTTAACATTTGCAAAAGCCCAAAAAGAGTATAATTCTTACAAAGAAATGTACTTTTATTATATTTTGAGCGTTAGCTTAATGTTGAAAGTAAAAATAAATTAATAGCACTTTATCGGATTTTTTAGCATTTTAAGGATAATTTTTGAATTAAAATGCCAATTTTAATTTTGTTAAATCGCTATATTTTATACATTTACACCAGAATGATAATACAAAACAAAAGAATATTTGCCTCAATCTTATTTGTATTAATAAGTTTTGTATGTGAATCACTAAATGTATTTAAGCTAGAGTTTATAACAGTTAGACTCACGCCATTAACTGTAATAGAGCCTTTTTCAATGGTAATATTATTCAAATCTGCGTTATATTTAAAAGTAAAAATCCAACTTCCGTTATTTTGATTTTTGTTTGTACATATTGCGGTTTGGTCAACATGGCCTTGCACAATATGACCATCTAAACGATCTCCAAGCTTCATAGCTCTTTCTAAATTGACTATATCACCAACTTGTAATTTGTTAAGATTTGTTTTTTGCAAAGTCTCATTAATTGCCGTAATGGTATATACATCACCATTTATACTAACCACAGTAAGACAAACACCATTATGAGAAACACTTTGATCTATTTTTAATTCATAAGTTATATTACTTTTTATTGAGATATGCAGATTGTCCATTTCTTTTTCTAAACCAACAATTTTCCCTAAACTCTCAATAATTCCTGTAAACATGATACAATCTGTTTATTTGGTTAAATTTGTAGATTCAAAATTACAAACAAAACAGGTTAGTTTAAATGAAGAAGCAAGAAAATATTAAAATAGGTATATCTATAGGCGATTTAAATGGAATAGGAGGAGAGATCATTTTAAAAACCTTTGAAGACCAAAGAATTTTAGAGTTCTGCACTCCGATTTTATTTGCTTCTATCAAAACAGCTTCATTTTTAAAGAAACATTTTGGGTCAGATATATCTTTTTATGGAATTAATGATCTTAATAAGGTATCATATGGAAAATTTAATGTTTTTAATGTTTGGTCAAATAATGTGAAAATTGAATTTGGTAAAGAAGACGTTAAAATAGGAGAATACGCTGTCAGGTCTTTAGAAAGTGCTACAAAAGCATTAAAAAATGGAGATATTGATGTTTTGGTTACTGCGCCAATAAATAAACACAACATACAATCTGAAAAGTTTAATTTTCCTGGCCATACAGATTATTTAGCTCAACAATTAGAGGGAAAAAGCCTCATGTTTATGGTTACTGATTTTTTAAGAGTTGGACTATTAACCGATCATGTTCCAGTTAATGAGGTTTCAAAGCACATTAATAAAACTTTAATTGAAGATAAAATTAACACAATTTATACCTCTCTGCAGAAGGATTTCAGAATCAACAGGCCTAAAATTGCTGTGTTGGGAATTAACCCTCATACTGGAGATAATGGTGTTATTGGAAATGAGGATGATGAAATTATGAAACCAACATTAAAATCTATTAAAGAAACTGGCAAATTAGTCTTTGGCCCATATGCAGCTGATAGTTTTTTTGGGTCGGATAATTTTAAAAACTTCGATGCTATTGTTGCATCCTACCATGATCAAGGACTCATACCTTTTAAAACGTTATCATTTGGAAAAGGCGTGAACTTTACAGCTGGTTTAAGTAAAATAAGAACTTCTCCAGATCATGGAACTGCGTATGACATTGCTGGCAAAGGAATAGCGGACGCTAATTCTTTTAAAGAAGCTGTATTTACAGCTATCCAAATATTCAAAAACAGAAAGGAGTTTGAAAGGCTAACAAACAAAGCTTAAAGCACTATAAATGTTATAAACAAAAAAATGTTTATAAGTGCTCCAGCCTTAAGAAAAATTTATATATTTGCACCCTCAAAATAGATGTGGTAATGAAACGAATGAAAGAGTTTACGATTCCATTTATTGGATTAAAATTAGGAAAACATCTTTTTGAGTATAAAATTGGACAGAAGTTCTTTGAACATTTTGAGTATGAAGAGTTTAATGATGTAGAGGTTTTAGTTTCAGTTGTTTTAGAAAAGAAAAAAACATTATTAGAACTAGACTTTAATATTTCAGGTCATGTAAATATTAATTGTGATTTAACAAACGAACCTTACAATCAAGAAATTCAGAATGAGTTTAACCTTGTGGTTAAATTTGGAAATGAATATAATGACGAAAACATTGATATTCTTATTATACCACATGGTGAATACGAAATCAATATACAACAATATATATATGAATTGATTGTTTTAGCCGTACCGCTAAAAAGAATACATCCAGGAGTAGAAGATGGCACGCTAAATTCAGACATACTTAAAAAACTAGAAGAATTAAGCCCTACAGAAAAAAAGAATAAAAAGGACGATAAAGAAATAGACCCTCGATGGGATTCATTAAAAAAACTATTAACGGATAAATAATATAAAAAATGGCACATCCTAAAAGAAAAATCTCTAAAACAAGAAGAGATAAAAGAAGAACACATTACAAAGCAACTGCGCCACAAATTGCTACTTGTCCAACAACAGGAGAAGCTCATTTATATCATAGAGCTCATTGGTTTGAAGGAAAATTATATTACAGAGGACAAGTACTAATTGACAATACAGAAGTAGAAAATGTAGCATAAAATATTATGCAATTACTAAATAAACGCTCACTAGTGAGCGT
>JARRKS010000059.1:0-5786 GCA_037387865.1 Flavobacteriaceae bacterium | reverse complement strand
TTTTTTGTCGTTTTCGGGTCGAATTAACATTATAGGTATGAGTAAAATCTCAGCGGCAATTACAGCTGTAGGTGCTTATGTGCCAGAATATGTATTAACCAATCAAATACTCGAAACAATGGTTGATACAAATGATGAATGGATTACTACACGAACCGGAATTAAAGAAAGAAGGATTCTTAAAGAAGAAGGAAAAGGAACTTCTTTTTTAGCAATTAACGCAGCCAAAGACCTTATTAAAAAAGCAAAATTAAATCCAAAAGAGATTGATCTAGTTATAGTTGCTACTGCATCACCTGATATGAAGGCAGCTTCAACAGCAGCATTTACAGCAACAGAAATAGGAGCAGTAAATGCTTTTTCATTTGATTTAGAAGCCGCTTGTTCAAGTTTCCTATTTGGGATGTCAACAGTCGCGAGCTATATAGAATCTGGCAAATACAAAAAAATATTACTTATAGGAGCAGACAAAAATTCTTCATTTATTAATTATAAAGACAGAGCCACTTGCATCATTTTTGGTGATGGCGCAGGAGCGGTTTTATTTGAACCCAATTATGAAGGTTTTGGTTTACAAGATGAATACTTACGGAGTGATGGTTCAGGAAGAGAGTTTTTACAAGCAACCTATGGAGGATCTTCCTATCCTTCAACGCCTGAAGCAGTTGCAGAAGGGAAACACTTTGTTTTCCAAGATGGGAAAACAGTTTTTAAAAATGCAGTTTTTAATATGGCAGATGTGGCCGAAAAAATAATGAAACGCAATAACTTAGCGAATAATGATGTTGCCTGGTTGGTTGCCCATCAGGCTAACAAAAGAATAATTGATGCCACTGCAAGCAGAATGAGTCTTGAAGAAGAAAAGGTCATGATGAATATTCAAAAATACGGAAACACTACATCAGCAACCTTACCATTGCTTTTGAATGATTACGAAACTCAACTAAAAAAAGGAGACAATTTAATTTTCGCTGCTTTTGGTGGAGGTTTTACATGGGGCTCAATTTATTTAACATGGGCTTATAACTCATAAAAACTAAACTAACTAAGAATTAATTTAATATTTAATTATTATGGATTTAAAGGACATTCAAAACTTAATCAAATTTGTAGCCAAGTCTGGAGCAAGCGAGGTTATATTGGAAATGGGTGATATAAAAGTCACAATAAAAACAGGAAAAGATGACAAAGATGAACCAACAACATATGTGCAGCAAATTCCAGTAAGTGCGCCCGTTCCTCAAGTTCAGGCTGCTCAAGCACCTGTTGCAGAAACTCAAGCTTCACCAGCAGAAAAGGCCTCTACTGATGATTCAAAATACATTACTATAAAATCACCAATTATTGGAACTTTTTATCGAAAATCAGCTCCAGAAAAACCTGTTTTTGTTGAAGTTGGACAAACAATTGCAGAAGGGGATGTGCTTTGCATTATTGAAGCTATGAAACTATTCAATGAGATTGAATCAGAGATTTCAGGAAAAGTAGTTAAGATTTTAGTAGATGATGCTTCACCTGTTGAGTTTGATCAACCATTATTTTTAGTAGACCCATCATAACAATTGAAAATTCCAATCCACAAATCCCAAAACCCAATTATTGGAATTTGGTGCTTGGAAATTGAATTTTTAAAACCAAAGTTATGTTTAAAAAAATACTGATAGCGAATAGAGGCGAAATAGCCTTACGTATTATTAGAACCTGTATGGAAATGGGAATTAAAACCGTTGCGGTTTATTCCAAAGCAGATGAAGAGAGTTTGCATGTAAAATTTGCAGATGAAGCAGTTTGTATTGGCCCAGCACCAAGTAGTGAGTCGTATCTTAAAATGTCTAACATTATTGCTGCTGCAGAAATCACAAATGCTGATGCCATTCATCCAGGTTATGGATTTTTATCTGAAAATGCAAAATTTTCAAAAATTTGTGAAGAGCACGACATCAAATTTATAGGAGCTTCTCCCGAAATGATCTCCAAAATGGGAGATAAGGCAACTGCAAAAGCAACTATGAAAGCAGCTGGAGTACCTTGCGTTCCAGGTAGTGATGGCATTATTGAAGATTTTGAAGAATGTGAAAAGCTCGCAAAAGAAATAGGTTTTCCAGTGATGCTCAAAGCGACTGCTGGTGGTGGAGGAAAAGGTATGCGAGCTGTTTGGAAACCTGAAAAATTAAAGGATGCATGGGATTCTGCTCGACAAGAATCAAAAGCAGCATTTGGTAATGACGGTATGTATATGGAAAAACTCATTGAAGAACCAAGACATATTGAAATTCAAATTGTTGGAGATTCTACAGGTAGAGCATGCCATTTATCAGAAAGAGATTGTTCTATTCAAAGGCGTCACCAAAAACTAACTGAAGAAGTTCCGTCTCCATTTATGACAGCTGCACTTCGGCTGAATATATAAAGTATGAAGGAGCGGGAACTGTTGAGTTTTTAGTAGACAAACACAGAAACTTCTACTTCATGGAAATGAATACTCGTATTCAAGTTGAGCACCCAATCACAGAGCAGGTTATAGATTTCGACTTAATTAGAGAACAAATACTTGTGGCCGCTGGTGTACCAATATCCGGTAAGAATTATACACCAAACTTACATTCAATTGAGTGTAGAATCAATGCAGAAGACCCATTTAACGGATTCAGACCGTCTCCTGGTAAGATAACAACATTGCATTCTCCAGGAGGGCATGGAGTAAGATTGGATACCCACGTTTATGCAGGTTATACAATTCCACCTAATTACGATTCAATGATAGCTAAGTTAATTACTACAGCACAAACACGTGAAGAGGCCATTAATAAAATGAAACGCGCTTTGGATGAATTCATTATTGAAGGTATTAAAACCACTATTCCATTTCACAGACAATTAATGGAGCATCCTGATTATCTGGCTGGTAATTATACTACAAAATTTATGGAAGATTTTGTAATGAAAGAAGAAGAGGAATAAACTCAAAAATATTAACTCCGAATTTTTTTCGGAGTTTTTTATAATGTATCTTTTCTCATTACTAAACTAATTTCACAAAATGAATTTAAGTTATTGGGAAATTAAAAGCTGGTTGTCTAGTGTTGATTTTACAATTGTGGGCAGTGGAATTGTTGGATTAAGTTCTGCAATACAACTCAAGATTAAGTATCCAAAAGCAAACATTCTTGTTTTAGAAAGAGGAATTTTACCCCAAGGAGCTAGCACAAAGAATGCAGGGTTTGCTTGCTTTGGGAGCTTAAGCGAAATAATAGAAGATTTAAAATCTCATACCGAAGAAGAAGTTCTTGAACTTGTAAACAAACGAATAAAGGGCCTAAAAACATTAAGGGAAACGCTAGGAGAAAATACGATTGATTACAAACAGTTTGGCGGATTTGAATTATTTCAAAATGATGATAGTTTTTATTCAGATTGTTTATCCAAAAGAGAATACATCAATGAGCTTTTGACTCCAATTTTTAAAGAAGATGTGTTCATTTTAAAAAGCAACATCTACAATTTTAATGGCATAAAAGAACAATGTGTTTTTAATTCATTTGAAGGACAATTAGATACCGGTAAAATGATGAATTCACTAATGTATTTAGCTCTTAATCAGGGTATCAAAATACTGAATAATGTTACAGTAGAAAGTTTTTCAGAAGATTATAATTCGGTTAAAATAAATACAAATCAGTTTAGTTTTTCTACGACGAATTTAATCATTGCAACCAATGGTTTTTCTTCAAAAATTTTAAATGAAGACGTAAAACCAGCAAGAGCACAGGTTTTAATTACAAAATAAAACAAGTAATTTTGCCCAACACACCTTATGAAATAGACTTGAGATGGAGTGGTATCATGGGTGTTGGTGACAAGAAGAAGGCCATTGTTAAACAAATTTCTAACAGAGTATTTTGTGGCGTAAGGCTAGGAGGAATGGGTGTTGCAATTGGAAGTTCTATTGGTAAGGAAATAGCAGATTTAGTATAAATGAATATTAAAAAGGAGCTATATGACGCGTGCTTAATATTTATTGAGAATAGGTTAATTATAATTAATGCAACCATTTCAGAAATTCGAGAATCGTTAATGTCTGAAACTAAAAGTTCGGCTGGCGACAAACATGAAACAGGAAGGGCGATGCTACAGATTGAAAGAGAAAAAGCTGGAAATCAACTAGCGGAAATCCAAAAAGTAAAACAAACACTTTTAAAGATTGATGTCACTAAAACTACTAACATTGTAGGACTGGGAAGCATTGTGTATACAACAAAGAATAATTATTTTATTTCTATAAGTGCAGGAGAAATAAAAGCGAACAACATCGCATATTATGCGGTTTCTCCAAATACACCAATTAGCCAATTGTTATTGTCTAAAAAATCAGGTGATAAAATCTTATTTAGAGATCAAAGCTTTCAAATAACTTCAGTTATTTAGAAATTTCAAAGCAAATTGTTTGATTGTTTTTTAATGAATTAGAATGCTCTATAAAAATACTTTCATTATTAAAAATTGCTTCAATAAGATAACTCCTCCCATTAAAGTAAGAATTTTTTACAGTAGCTTTTAGATCAGAATCATCAACAATGTTTAGTTGATGAGCATAAAAAACATCTCCATTAATAATATTGTATTCTCCAAAAAAAGAAGCAATCAATGAGTTTCCAGGATTTGCAAATAATTCTTTGGGAGAATTGTTTGCAATAACTTTCCCTTCACTTAATACAATAACCGAGTCTGAATATGGCAAAACATCATCTCTATCATGAGTAGCCACAATACATGTAATGTTTTTAGACTTTAAAAACGAGAATAAATTACGACGCAGAGATTGTTTTTTGAAGTTATCAATATGACTAAATGGTTCGTCTAACAATATTATTTCAGGTTGTTTGGCAATAGCTCGGGCCAATGCAACACGCTGTTTCTGACCTCCGCTCAAAGAATGAACTTTGGTTTTATAAAAAGGTGTTAATTCTACAACTTCCAACAGCTCTTCTACTCTTGATTTCTTTTCTTCTAGATAAAAATTGGAAAGGAATTCACCAACATTTTCTTCAACCGTTTTGTATGGCATCAAATCAAATTCTTGAGCGACATATTTAATGTAGTTTTTTCCAACAATTAAATTAAATTTAGGTCCTAAAATCTCATGCTTATTCCAAAAAATTTGTCCATTAACTAAATCATATTCACCATAAACTAGTTTTAGCAGCGTGGTCTTTCCCGAACCGCTTTCGCCAATAATTGAGATGTGATCTCCAGTTCTTACACTAAAGTTTATATTTTTTAAAACAACATCTTTTTTATATCCAAAGGATACATTTTTTACTAGAAGCATGTTTAGACCTTTTTGGTATAAAAATAAAACAAAAAAATTCGCTCGAATAGAAAGCGAATTTTATGTCTCAAGATTATTGTAAATACTTAAACTAAATTATTTTTTACTAAATATTCACCAATCTGAATTGCATTTGTTGCCGCTCCTTTACGCAAATTATCAGCAACAATCCACATATTTAATGTATTGGGTTGTGTTTCATCTCTACGTATTCTACCAACAAAAACATCATCCTTATCATGTGCAAAAATTGGCATAGGATAGGTGTTAGTTTCAACATTATCCTGTACTACAACTCCATATGTTTCACTTAAAAGCTGTCTAACTTCGTTTAAATCAAAATCATTTTCTAATTCAACATTAACAGCTTCAGAATGTCCTCCGGCAGTTGGAATTCTGACGGCTGTTGCTGTTACAGAAAATGTTCTGTCGTTAAATATTTTTTGTGGTTCACGCG
>JARRKS010000058.1:0-6275 GCA_037387865.1 Flavobacteriaceae bacterium | reverse complement strand
TGAAATTTCAGAATCTATAAACCTTGCTCAAAAGCATGACATTGAATCTAATGTTTATTTAGAAGATTGGAGCAATGGAATGCGAAACTCTAAAGATTATGTTTTTGAGTATTTAGAGTTCTTATCAACGCAAGCTGTAAAGCGTATTATGTTGCCTGATACATTGGGTATATTAACACCTGGCGAAGCTTATGATTTTGTATCAGAAATTAGAAAAAAATATCCTGATTTGCATTTTGATTTTCATGCGCATAATGATTACGATATGAGTGTTTCCAATGTCCTAGAGGCTTTAAAAGCTGGAGCAGATGGCATTCATTTAACACTCAATGGTATGGGAGAACGTAATGAAAAAGCTTTATACACTGTAAGTAAGTTAGTAGAAACATTTTCTGGTTTTATGATTCCTGCCAACAAACCTATTGTTGGAGCAAATGTATTTACTCAAACTGCAGGAATCCATGCAGATGGTGACAATAAGAAAAACCTCTATTTTAACGATTTGATGCCTGAGCGCTTTGGTAGAAAGCGTAAATATGCTTTAGGTAAATCGTCAGGAAAAGCAAATATTCAAAAAAATTTACAAGAGTTAGGACTTCAGTTAAACGATGAAGATCTCAAAAAAGTAACAGAACGAATCATCGAGCTTGGAGATAAAAAACAAGTAGTAACAAAAGAAGACTTACCTTATATTATTTCAGATGTTCTAGATAGAACTTATGAAGAAAAGGTAAAAGTTAATTCTTATGTATTAACGCATTCCAAAGGATTAAGACCTTCAACGACTGTTTCTTTAATTATAAATGGGGAAATACATGAACAAAATTCTCAAGGAGACGGGCAGTTTGATGCCTTTATGAATGCTATTAGAGAAATTTATAAAAAGACGCATCTAACAACCTTACCAGAACTTATAGATTATGCGGTGCGTATTCCTCCAGGAAGTCATTCAGATGCATTATGTGAAACGATAATCACTTGGAAAAGCCCAGAAAAGGAATTTAAAACAAGAGGTTTAGATTCAGATCAAACTGTATCGGCGATAAAGGCAACAGAAAAAATGCTTAACATAATTACTAATTAAGATTCCAAAACAAACATAATGAAATTAAACATTGCACTATTAGCAGGAGATGGCATTGGACCAGAAGTCATCGATCAGGCAGTAAAAGTATGTAATGCTGTTGCAAAAAAATTCAATCATGAGATTACATGGACTTCAGCTTTAACTGGAGCTGCAGCCATTGACGCTGTTGGTGAGCCATATCCAGATGAAACACATGAAATTTGTATGAATGCAGATGCTGTACTGTTTGGTGCTATTGGTCATCCAAAATATGATAACGATCCAAGCGCAAAAGTAAGACCAGAACAAGGGCTTCTTAAAATGCGTAAAAAATTAGGATTGTTTGCCAATGTTAGACCTACATTTACATTTCCTTCATTAATAGAAAATTCCCCTTTAAAACGGGAAAGAATTGAAGGAACCAATTTGGTTTTCTTGAGAGAGCTAACAGGAGGTATTTATTTTGGAGAAAAGGGTAGAAGGGATGAAGGAGAAACAGCTTTTGACAATTGTGTTTACACTAGAGCAGAAGTACAACGTTTAGCAAAAAAAGGTTTTGAACTCGCCATGACTCGTTCTAAAAAACTATGTTGTGTTGACAAGGCAAATGTTTTAGAAACCTCACGTTTATGGAGAGAAACTGTTCAGGCTATGGAAAAAGAGTATCCAGAAGTAACTGTAAGTTATGAGTTTGTTGATGCTGTTGCTATGCGTTTGGTACAATGGCCAAACTCTTATGATGTTTTAATTACTGAAAATTTATTCGGTGATATTTTAACAGATGAAGCGTCTGTAATTTCAGGATCAATGGGACTAATGCCATCAGCTTCAGTTGGTGAACATACATCTCTATACGAGCCAATTCATGGTTCATATCCTCAAGCAACAGGATTAAATATTGCAAATCCATTAGCAACAGTATTGTCTGCAGCTATGATGTTTGAAGATGCTTTTGGTTTAAAAGATGAAGCAGAAGTTATTAGAAATGTGGTTGATAAATCTCTTTCAGAAGGCATAGTTACAGAAGACTTATCTGGCAATAATAAAGCTTATAAAACAAGTGAAGTAGGTGATTGGCTAGCCAATAATATTTAATCTTTATTTATTGTTTAGAAAGCTGGAATTACTAGGAAGTTCAAAAATCTCCAAATCAAAATATTCAACAGCGGCAATTGCATGGTCAAAAATATCTGCCATGATATATTCATAATTTTCCCAACGCTTATCACTACTAAAGGCATAAATCTCTAATGGAATTCCTTGTGACGTAGGAGCCAATTGTCTTGCCATAATCATCATGTCTTTATTAATAGCAGAATGATGTTTTAAATATTCCTCAATGTATTTTCTGAAAACACCAAGGTTGGTAAGATTCCTTCCATTAAGCAGTAAGGATTTATCAATATCTTTTTCAGCATTATAAGTCTTTATATCTGATTGTCTTTTATCAAGATAAGCTTCAATAAGCTGAACTTTTTTTAATTGCTCTATATCTTCTTCAGTAAGATATTTAACACTATTCTGTTTAATATTCAAAGCTCTTTTTATTCGCCTTCCATCAGAATTTACCATACCTCGCCAATTCTTAAAAGAATCTGAAATAAGCGCATAAGTTGGTATTGTTGTAATGGTCTTATCAAAGTTTTGAACTTTAACAGTTGCTAAACTAATCTCTATAACATCTCCATCTGCTCCATATTTCTCAAATGTAATCCAGTCACCAATATGGACCATATTATTGATAGAGACTTGAATGCTGGCAACAAATCCAAGAATAGTATCTTTAAAAATGAGCAAAATTACTGCTGAAGCTGCACCCAATCCTGTAAGAAATTTTAGAAATGGAATACCTGTAATGATTGCAAAAGCAGATAATATACCAATTGCCCAGGCAAAAATCATAAATACCTGAATGTAACTTTTTAAAGGTTTGTCACTAAACCTAGGAAGTGTTTGCAAATAATCATGCAGACTATTTAATAAACTTCTTACAATCCAAAGTATAAGAACAATGGCAAAGACTTGTAAACTCTTTTCTACAATGTTTTCAAAATCTTCAAAGTCTGAAAATACAGTAGGAATAAACTCCAGCGCAATAAGTAACGGTATAATGTGAGCAATGTTTCTTGGGAGTTTGTTTTGGACTAAAATATCATCAAAGTTTGATTTTGTTCTTTTAGAAAATGTCGTGAACATTGATAGTAAAATCTTTCTAACTATAAAGTCTACAATAAAAACTATAATAGCCAATGCCAACAATAGCACAAACATATTAACATATTTGGCTGTAACTTCTGGCATTTCAACAGAAATTAAATAATCGTACAATAGATGTTTTAGAGATTCCAAGATCTATATAGTTTTTAAGTATTTTTTATCAATATAAAACGTTCCGAAAGGAATAATTGAGGCTAATAGAATATACGTAAAATCTTTAATATTCCACTTTTGTTCGCCTCTCAATAAAAAGGCAAATGCAACATAAGCAATAAATAATAAACCATGTGGCATGCCTAAAAGCTTTACATATTTAGGTTCTTCCAATAAATATTTTATAGGTGTAGCAAGAAATAACAACAATATATAGGAAACACCTTCTAAAAAGGCAATAGTTCTAAATACATTTAAAATAGATGGCATTTTTTAATTTTTTGAAATGCAAAGATATTAATACTTTACTCGTTTTACTTTCAATTATAAAATTATCTTCTAACCGTATTCTATTTTTATAATGCTACCAACAAGGAATATTTGAATTAATGCAATTAAATCTTCTTTGTTTATTGACTTCATTATAAATGATAGTATCTAGTTAAATTTTTAGTAGAAATTCAATTTAAAATTCAGAAAAAATTAGTATATTTAAGGCTGATTCCAGATTAAAATTTTTAATTAATCGATTATGAAAGTCTACTATTCACATATAATTTAAGCGTAAAACGTAACTCAAAAAGTTGCGTTTTTTTATTTTAATGTTATAAGTAGTTTTCACCAACTAAAAACTAAAATAGATGAAAGTATACGATGACAAGCATATTAAAAATGTTGTCTTTGTAGGTGCTCATGGCAGCGGTAAAACTACATTTGCTGAAACCATGCTTTTTGAGGCAGGTTTAATTAACAGAAGAGGGACTGTAGAATCAAATAATACAGTTTCCGATTTTCATGAAATAGAAAAAGAAAGACAAACTTCAGTTTTTGCAACGCCATTACATACTGAATGGCGCAATTACAAGATTAATATTATTGATACTCCAGGATTGGATGATTTTATAGGTGAGATCATTTCATCCATTAGAGTTGCAGATACCATTGTAACGGTAATTAACGCTAGGCATGGTTGTGAAATTGGCACAGAAATAATATGGAGTTATATAGAAAGGTTTCAAAAACCTACGCTTTTTGTCATCAATCAGATTGATCATCCAACAGCAAATTTTGATGAGAGTTATAAGAGCATATCGCAATTAGTTGGCAATAATATTGTAAAAATACAATATCCTCTAAAAGTTGATGGGGCACAATGCATTATTGATGTACTTAAGATGAAGATGTATAAATTTTCACCAGAAGGAGGAAAGCCAGAAAAACTACCAATTCCAGAAGATCAACAAGAAACTGCTAATAAACTTCATAATGAATTAGTCGAAAAAGCGGCAGAAAATGATGAAGAACTTTTAGAATTGTTTTTTGAAAAAGGAACGCTTAACGAAGATGAAATGCGTAAGGGTATTAAAGCAGGAATGCTTAATCATGAAGTTTTTCCTGTGTTTTGTATTTCGGCATTAAACGATATGGGAACAGGTCGTTTGATGGGTTTTATTGACAATGTTGTACCTGCCACAGCCGATTTAAAATCCATTCAAAGTGTTGAAGGAAAAGAAATTGTACCTTCAAAAGATTCGCCTACCTCATTGTTTATATTTAAAACGTTTCATCAACCAAATTTAGGACAAGTAACTTTTTTCAAAGTTAAATCTGGCGAAGTCAATGTAAATGATAAGCTTGTTAATTCAAGAAATGGCGAAACTGAAATTCTCAACCAATTGTTTATTATGGATGGCGAAAAAAGAGAGCCGGTTTCAAAATTAACAGTAGGAGATATAGGTGCGACCTTAAAACTTAAATACACTGAAACAAGCGATACTTTAAGCTCAAAGAATTTTCCTGTAACCATCAAACCAATTAAATATCCAGAGCCGCGAATTACTAGAGCAACATCTCCAGTAGTGAAGGCTGATGACGAAAAATTAAGTGAAGCGCTTAAAAAAATACATAGTCAGGATCCAACCGTTGTGATTAACTATTCTAAAGAAACAAAAGAACTTTTAGTCGGTTGTCAAGGAGAACTTCATTTGGCAACCATTTCATGGAGTCTTAAAAACCTATATGGTGTTGATGCAAAATTTGAAAAACCAAAAATTGCTTACAGGGAGACCATACAAAGAGCTGCAAATGCCAGTTATAGACATAAAAAGCAATCTGGAGGAGCAGGTCAGTTTGCTCAAGTCCATTTAAAAATAGAGCCTTGGTATGAAGGTATTGAAGAGCCTGAAGGTTTTAATATTAGAGGTAAAGAAGAACTAGATCTTCCTTGGGGTGGAAAATTAGTATTCTATAATTGCATTGTTGGTGGAGTTATAGATTTAAGGTATTTACCATCTATTATGAAAGGGGTTTTAGAAGTTATGGAATCAGGCCCTTTAACCGACTCTTATATTAGAGATGTAAGGGTTATGGTTTACGATGGTAAGATGCATCCAGTAGATTCTAATGATATTTCTTTTAAAATTGCCGGAGCACATGCCTTTAAAGAAGCTTTTTTTAATGCAAATCCTAAACTACTGGAACCTACTCAAGAATTAGTGGTTAAAGTGCCAGAGGACATGGTTGGAAATGTAATGACCGATTTACAATCCAGACGTTCCATTATTTTAGGTTTTGAAAGCACAGACAATTATCAAATACTTAAATGCCTTACACCAGCAGCAGAATTGTATGGATATTCAACAGATTTACGTTCATTAACACAAGGAAGAGCAACCTTTAGTTCGGTATTTTCATCTTATGAGTCAGTACCCAAAAATGTTCAAGACCAATTAATAAGTAATAATTAAATTTAAATAACATGTTAGCAACTAAAGTATCTTATTAAAGCGATTTAAAGTTCAATTTAGAAACTTGGAAAAGAGAACTACGTTTTCATTTT
>JARRKS010000057.1:5978-7430 GCA_037387865.1 Flavobacteriaceae bacterium | reverse complement strand
AAAACATGGAAAAAATTTGAGCATGTCAAGAATGATGTAAAATCCTATATTAAATGGCAATATAAAACTACCGATTTCCCTCTAAAGGAATTGAGATTACAATTTTTGGTAAACTTTGAGTTCTATTTAAAAACTGAAAGAAAACTTTCTCAAAATACAATTAATAAAGCCATACAGAGATTCAGAAAACCTATCAAAGAGGCTGTTGCCGAGGGTTATATTGATTATGACCCTTTTATGTTGTATAAGGTTAAAAGAGTAAAGAAGGAAATCACCTATTTAACACCTGAAGAATTAGAAAAGTTTGAAAAACTCAAATTTTATCAGCCTAAATTACAACTAGTTCAGGATTTGTTTGTGTTCTCATGTTATACAGGTTTACCATATAATGAGCTAATGAATTTAGAACGTAAACACATTGAGCTTGGGTTTGATGGCAATAAATGGATAAAAATGACCAGACAGAAAACCTCTAAAGGGTTTTCTATTCCATTGCTACCAAAAGCATTGGAGATTTTGAAGAACTATTCTAATCACGATTATGTTTTCCCAAGAATAAGTAACCAAAAGTATAATTCTTATTTAAAGGAAATAGGAGGCATTGTTGGAATTGAAAAGAAGCTAACCACACATATGGCTAGAAGAACATTTGCTACTACTGTTTTGTTATTTAATAATGTTCCAATGGAAGTTGTAAGTGAACTTTTAGGACATAGCAATATGAAGATAACACAGGATAGTTATGGTAAGATAATACAGAAAAGAATTAGTTTAGAAATAGAAAGATTAAAGGGGAGCGGTTAGCTTCCTTTTAATTTAAACTCTTTCACAACAAATGTACCTGAAGGTACTTTTTGTTCGATCTAAAATCAAGCTTTTTCTCAATTTGTAGTTTTGTAATTTCTTCAAATTTAGATTGTTGTTCCAGTTAGTAAATAAATTCCATTATGTCATTGTAATTTTCTTCAACAGAAATCTAATATGTCTTTAAGGCATTATCATCATGATTGAAAACAAGAGGTCTAAAAAATTAACCACTTTAAGATTGTTTTTAGCTGCATAAGAATTAATTATGACACAGTACTTATTAAAATAAAATAAAGTTTTTAATAATTGAATCTCGATAAATACAGCGTCTTAAAGGATCAAAAATTAATGAATGTCAATGTGAACAATATTTAGGCAAGGTTATGTATTCTAATAGAATTGTACAGGCTTTTTTTAAAGTCGGATAAAATTAAACCCATTTAATTTTGTTAATTTCTTTACGAGTCTTCAATAATAAACTTCCAAAAGTTCTGCCGTCGCAATTGGATTAATTATAACATCATTAATACAGGCTGGTATTAAAATTATTTCTCCTTTAACAATGGAATATTTTTTATCATAGACAACAATCTCCAAAGCTCCTTTAATACAGATATAAATGACAAAAGAATCAATAGTTGCATT
>JARRKS010000057.1:0-5941 GCA_037387865.1 Flavobacteriaceae bacterium | reverse complement strand
TTCTCTATTATAAGAAGATGTATACGATTCATGAACTTCGAAATCTAGGACATCTAATGCCAAATCATTATGTAGTTCTCTTTCTTTGCCCGTAGCTTTATCAATACGATTATAATCGAATATCCGATAAGTAATATCAGATGTCTGTTGGATTTCTGCAAGTAATACTCCAGCCCCTATAGCATGTACCCTGCCCGTTGGGATATTAAAAGCGTCTCCTTCTTTTGTTTTTTCTATGTTTAGAACCTCTAATATTTTGTTGTTCTTTAAATATTTTGAATAACTCTTTTTATCAAGTGCTTTGTTAAACCCTACAATGATTTCTGCACTGGTTTCCGCATACATAACATACCACATTTCATTTTTTCCAAAGGAGTTGTGACGTTCTTTAGCAATATGATCATGGGGATGGACTTGGACTGACAAAGGGGTTTTGGCATCAATGAATTTGATAAGAAGTGGAAAATCTAAACCAAAAGCATTATACACGGACTTACCCAAAAATTCGTGTTTAAAATGGGCGGTTAATTCTTTTAGGGTTTTTCCTTTTAGTTTGCCATTCGAAACAAGGGTTTCATTGCCTTCAACATCTGATAGCTCCCAAGACTCACCAATATTTTCACCATCAAAACCTTTATTTAAAACAGTATTTAATTTGTTCCCTCCCCAAATTCGATATTTTGAAATAGGTGTAAATTTTAAAGGGTATAGTTCCATATTATGTTAATTGTACCTTTTGTCGTTGATGTTAAATAGTGTGGTGTTATGTTTTGTTGATCCATTATTGTTTTTAAAACGTTTCCATATTAAAGATTTTGTTCGGAGGTTGGCTTTTGTTAGTTGAGTTTCCATCCATTTATTTAGATATAGAAGGTCTTCTTTATTTTTAAAGGCAGGTAAGACATAGTCGTTGGTTTTAATCATTTGAGCCATTAGTTTTTCTCTCAGTTCAGAGAGAATCTCACTATAACTAGGATCATCAATTAAATTATTCAAAGCATTGGGATCCTTTTCATAATCATATAGTTCTTCGGGGGCCCTATATACCCAGTTATTAAATCTTTCTTTCACCAGAGAATCGTTTTCAGAAAGTTTTTTCATAACCTTATAGGAAGTGTGATAATCAGCTGCCGATTTAAATGGAAATGTGCCAGTGGCCCAAGGATTGAAAACATATCCAATCTTTTCATTCATTACTGTTCTTGAAGGTCTTGGAATGCCACCTGCATTTTCATCATATTGCGTAAAAACATAATCGTTGGTCTCTATAGTTTTTCCTGACAGTAAATCTACAAAAGACTGACCTACATAAGTTTCAGGTATGGAATTATTAGTGAGTTCTAAAATGGTTGGCGCCAAATCAATTGAGGATACTAAATTAGTTTTGTTTATGGAGCCAGGCGTAATTTTGTTTGGCCAACTAATTAATAGAGGAGTTCGAACACCATTTGGATAAACAGAAGATTTAGCAAAAGGCAAAGGCATACCATGATCGGATAATAAGATGACGATGGTATTTTCTTTATAATCACCTTGATCGATGGTTTTTAATATTTGTCCCACACAATCATCCCCTCGCTTTACGGAATTATAATAATTCAACATTTCTTGTTTGATCTTTGGGTTATCGACTAGAAATTCCGGAATTTCTATATCATTCAAAGAATATATTTTTGAAGGCTCAAAAGTATCATAGCCATGTTTCTTGGATTCACCATCATTAAAAAATGGTTTATGTGGATCCGCTACATTTACAACGCAATAGAATGGTTTTTTAGAATCCTCAACTTTACTTAAAAACTTTGATAATTGTTTTGCATAAGCTTCTGCAGACCTTGATTCCGCACCCTTAAAGCCAATTATTGAATTCCAATACCTTTCAAAATCTGGACTTAAACTGCTATCGGCTAATTTATTAAGTACTCCTGTGAAGTATCCCTGCTTCATTAAAATTTCAGGCAAGGTTTGGCCATTTGGTTGCACATAATAAAATCCCCGCATACCGCTTTGATGAGGATAAAGTCCTGTTTGTATAACGCTTCTTGAAGGCGAACAATTGGGACTCTGCACGTAAGCATTTTGAAACAACATTCCATTCTTGGCTATTTGATCTATGTTTGGAGTTAAATCACTAACCGTACCTCCATAGCAATTGGGAGAATCCCAATTCATGTCATCTAAAGTTATTAGGAGAATGTTTGGAGATGCAGTTTGCCCTTGGGAAATACCAATAAAAAATAATGCTACCAAGTAGATAAACTGAATGATATTTTTTGATACGTTTTTCATTTTTTGATATATTTTTAATGCTCTTTTTTACTGGATTCTAGACCGCCAAAATTCGTATCGGATATTTCTCTAAGTTCTTTTAAGGATAGATTATTACCATAACCTTCTTTTAATTCATTAAGGTCCTCTTTTAGTTTTTTGATTAGTTCCTGATGAGATTCAGATTCTATCAAATTATTTAATTCATTTGGGTCATTCTTTAAATCGTAAAATTCCCAAACATCCACATCATAATAAAAATGGATGAGTTTATAGCGATCTGTTCTAATACCATAATGAGGCTGAACATGGTGCCAAAAAGGATATTCATAATAATGATAATACATAGACTGGCGCCATTCAGAATTGGCTTTCCCTTCTAATTGAGATAAAAAGCTTTTTCCTTGAACTTCTTCTGGTATTGCCACACCTGCCAAATCTAAAACTGTAGGTGCCAAATCAATATTTGAAACGATATCATTTATTACCGTACCTGACTTTATTTTATTAGGATACTTTATTACAAAAGGCATTCTCAACGATTGTTCATACATAAAACGTTTGTCGAACCAACCGTGTTCTCCTAAATAAAAACCTTGATCGGAGGCATAAACTATAATTGTATTCTCTTCTAAACCGTTCTCCTTTAAATAATTTAAAACACGTCCAATATTATCATCAACAGATTTAACTGTGGCCAAATAATCTTTTATGTATCTCTGAAATTTCCATTCTTTGAGTTCATTTCCAGTTAAACTATCATTAGGCTGTACAATTTGACCTGGCATATTTCCATAATCCAACCAATTATTCAATATTTTACCTTCAAGAGAATCAGGTGGTGTTAATTTCAAATCCCTTCGATTTAAAAAATCCATGGTCATATGCGTGTCTCCCGCTGTTTGTTCTCGTCCCTTGTAATCATCATAAAATGTATCTGGCAATGGGATATTTTCATCTTCTAAAAGATCTTTATATTTTTCTTCTGGAGACCATTCCCTATGCGGTGCTTTATATTGAAGAAGGAGACAGAAAGGTTCTTTATTGCCAATTTTTGAAAGCCAATCTAAAGCAGAATTAGTAGTAATGGTTGTAGCATAACCCTCTTCCTTAACAGGATTTCCATTTTCACTATAAGTTGGGTTCCAATAGACACCCTGTTCCCCATGTTCTATATGATATTTATAATAATCAAATCCTTGAGGTTCTGAGGCCAAATGCCATTTTCCGACTAAAGCAGTTTTATAGCCAGCTGACTGTAAGGCTTTTGGGTAAGTCCATTGATCACCATTAAAATATCCTCCTTGATAGTTTTTATAGTATTTATTTACATGACTGTATTTTCCTGTAATTATAGATGCCCTACTTGGGCCACATATAGCATTAGTGCTAAATGCATTAGTTAAAATAGCGCCACCGTGTGCTATTTTGTCAATATTTGGAGTTGGTGCAATATTTTCAAAATGGTCGCTATAAGCTGTTATGGCATTAGTGGCATGGTCATCAGAAAGTATAAAGATAATATTAGGTCTTTCTGGTTTACTATCACCACAGTTTATATTTATAATGGCAATAAAAATTAAACAAATTAATCCTAGAACTTTATTCATAATATTCAAAATGGATATTAATTTTCAGAAATCAAAATTACATTTACTTCATGTTTTAATAGTTTGAATATAGGGCAAAGATGTTTTAATGCTGACCACTTCGAAAAAATATGAGTTAATAAGATAGTTCTATCGTTATAATATGCATAAAAGATTCAAAAGGATTTAGAAAGCTATTATACCAACAAAATGAAGATTGACCATATTTTCAATTATATTGACCGATTAGTAAACCTTTAAATTATTTACCAGAATTAATATTGCAAATAAACTAATCAAGCAATAAATAAAATCTTTAATCTATGAAGCTTAAAAAGTTTGGAGGAAATCCAATTTTATCTCCTAATCCTAAAAATGATTGGGAAAATTTGGTTGTTTGCAACCCAGGAGTTTATTATGACAATGGTATTTTTTATATGCTTTATAGAGCAGCTGGCGACGATAAAGACCATGTTATAAGGTTTGGATTAGCAGTAAGTGAAGATGGTTATGAATTTAAGCGTTCATCAGAGAAACCTGTTTTAGGGCCAAGCAAACAGGGTCCGGACATGGGATGTATAGAAGATGCTCGTATCATAAAGTTAGACGATTATTATTATGTCACTTATGCTTATAGACCATATCCACCAGGACAGTATTGGAAATTTGGTCACGATGTAGTCATGACTTCTGATCACGGGTCACATGCTCCTCGTTTTATTAATAAGAATATGGCGAATTCGGCTCTGGCAATGACCAAAGACTTTAAAGAGTGGATTAAACTTGGGAGAATTACAGATTCCAACATAGACGATAGGGACGTGATACTATTTCCAGAAAAAGTTAATGGTAAATATGCTATGTTACACAGGCCGAAAGAATGGATTGGAGAAGAATATGGAGTTTCTAATCCTGCAATATGGATTCGATTTAGTAATGATTTATTGGTATGGAAAGAACCAAGTACCATGATTATTGGTGGTATTAATGGAGGTTGGGAAGAAAAGGTTGGTGGAAGTACGCCTCCTTTAAAGACCGATAAAGGTTGGTTGTTATTGTACCACGGTGTAGAAAATGGTGGATTAGGATATTATAGAGTTGGTGCCGTTATGTTGGATATCGACGATCCTACAAAAGTAATTGGAAGAACCAAAAACTATATAATGGAACCTGAATATGATTATGAGATAGAAGGATATTACAATGGTTGTGTATTCCCAACAGGTAACATGATAATAGATAATACTTTATATGTATACTATGGAGCAGCTGATAAATATGTAGGTCTAGCGACATGTAATGTACATGAACTCATTGAATATACCTTAAGCGAAGGACAAAATTCCTAACTAAACATAAAAAACATGCAATCAACAAGTATTCTAACAGACGGCCCCAGTTGGGTGAACGGTCTTTCTTGGGCCGATATCATCATTATTGTCTTTTACTTTTTATTCGTAGTGTATTTAGGAATACGCTATAGTAAAAGTAAAGACGAGAAATCTTATTTCCTTGCGGGTCGTGGTATGTCATGGCCAGTTATTGGTTTTTCTTTATTTGCCGCAAGTATTTCAAGTTCTACATTAATTGGACAGGCGGGTGATGCCTATAGCACAGGCATAGCCGTATTTAATTATAACTTGGGATCTGTTGTAGTTATGATATTTTTTGCATGGTTTATATTGCCCTTCTATATTAAATCCAAAATTTTTACCATTCCAGAATTTTTAGAAAAACGATTTAATGCGGCTTCTCGATATTATTTTTCCGCCATTACTATAATTGTTAATATCTTTCTAGATGCTGCGGGTTCACTATATGCAGCCGCAATGGTTATGAAATTGGTATTCCCTGAAGTCTCTATTTTTACATTATCTGTTGTGTTTGCAATTATAGTTGCGGCTTATACGATTCCAGGAGGGTTATCTGCAGCGATTAGGGTAGATTTAATGCAAGGTATATTCTTATTAGTAGGATCAATTGTTTTAACCTTTTATGCTACATATAATGGCGGTGCAGAATATGTAAAGGAATTATTGGCTGATGGTGATATTTTAATGAAGTTGGTAAGGCCAATGGACGAT
>JARRKS010000056.1:0-7969 GCA_037387865.1 Flavobacteriaceae bacterium | reverse complement strand
AATTGTTGCTGGCCGATTGATGTCGCGTCGTATTCAAGGAAATGCAAGTTTTGCCGAACTTCAAGATAGTGAAGGTCGTATTCAGGTATATTTTAACAGGGACGAAATTTGTACTGGAGATGACAAATCAAAATACAACAACGTTTACAAAAAACTATTGGATATTGGGGATTTTGTTGGCGTTGAAGGTGAATTGTTTACCACTAAAGTTGGTGAAAAAACCATTAAAGTAAAAGATTTTACACTTTTAAGTAAAGCCTTAAAACCATTACCTCAACCAAGAGTAGATGCAGATGGCAATGTGCATGATGCTTTTACAGATGCAGAGCAACGCTACAGACAACGTTATGCAGATCTAGTTGTAAATCCACACGT
Organism: Flavobacteriaceae bacterium; assembly: GCA_037387865.1. GTDB lineage: Bacteria > Bacteroidota > Bacteroidia > Flavobacteriales > Flavobacteriaceae > Gilvirhabdus. Next base: position 7,594 of record JARRKS010000056.1, on the reverse strand, counting down.
AAAAGAAGTGTTTGTAAAGCGTACAAAACTCTTCAATGCTATGCGTGATTTTTTTAACAATGCTGGTTATTTTGAAGTAGAAACACCTATTCTTCAACCTATTCCGGGTGGTGCTGCTGCACGACCTTTTACAACACATCATAATACTTTAGACATTCCATTGTATTTGCGAATTGCCAACGAATTGTATTTAAAACGATTGATTGTTGGTGGCTTTGATGGTGTGTATGAGTTCTCTAAAAACTTCCGTAATGAAGGTATGGACAGAACACATAATCCAGAATTTACAGCCATGGAAATTTATGTAGCCTATAAAGACTACAATTGGATGATGGATTTCTGCGAAAAACTTTTAGAGCATTGTGCTATTGCTGTAAACGGAACTACAAAAGCTACGTTTGGAAAACATGACATAGATTTTAAAGCACCATACCCAAGAGTAACCATGGCAGACGCTATTAAACATTTTACTGGTTTTGATATTATAGGTAAAACTGAAAGTGAGATCAGGCAAGCAGCAAAATATTTAGGCGTTGAAGTTGATGACACCATGGGTAAAGGAAAACTGATAGATGAGATTTTTGGTGAAAAATGCGAAGGCAATTATATACAGCCAACCTTTATTACAGACTACCCAAAAGAGATGAGTCCATTGTGCAAAAAACATAGAACCAATCCAGAATTGACTGAGCGTTTTGAACTCATGGTTTGTGGTAAAGAAATTGCCAATGCTTATTCTGAATTAAACGACCCTATAGACCAACGTGAGCGTTTTGAACACCAATTGAAGCTGGCAGCAAAAGGTGATGATGAAGCTACAGAGTTTATAGATTACGACTTTTTACGTGCATTAGAATATGGTATGCCTCCAACCTCTGGAATGGGCATTGGTATGGATAGACTTGTCATGTTCCAGAGAAAAAACAAATTGATTTAAGCGATAATGAAAAAGTTATTTTTAATATTCTTAAATCCCAAAAAACTATGAATCTTAATGACTTAAAATCACAATCTGGATTAAGTAATAAAGGTTGGGATAAAGGTATGAAAGGACTAACCAAACTTGGTTTAACTAAAGTAACTAAAACTGATGATTCTTTGATTGTAGAACTTCAGAAATAATTAAAATGTATTATTAAACTCGCAGAAGCAAAATGAAAAGGCTATTATAACAGCAAAGGATTTACTTAAATGTAAATCTTTTTTATTTATATATACTCCTTATAAACATTAATAATGTTATTCTCTTTCTATAAAAGATGTTGAAAATATTTCGTGTATGTAATAAGCCAAAACTGATAAAAATCATTAAAATTTATACCTATTATTTCTAAATTAAAACGCTTTAATCAAAAATAGGAATCACAATGCTTTAGAATCACTTCGTTTTTTTAGTTATTAACCATAGAATACTTTGAAAAATAGTGATTTAAATTAAGCCTTTATTTTATTGATAATATGGATGAAAAAAGGTTTTTAAATAAAATAAAAACAATAATTAATTCAAATATTAATAAAGAAGATTTTGGTGTGAGAGAACTTGCATCAGAACTTGGTTTCAGTCGTTCACAAACCTTAAGAAAAGTAAAAGCCTTAACCGGTAACTCAGCAAATCATTTTATTCGTGAGAGACGACTTAAAAAGGCCATTAAACTTTTGGAGGAAGATACCTATACGGCTTCTGAAATTGCTTATAAAGTTGGATTTAGTAGTCCTTCTTATTTTAACAAATGTTTTCACGATAGTTTCGGAATAACTCCTGGAGATTATAAAAATCACAAAAATCATGAACTTGGGAAATTTCCAAAAAAGTCAAAGATAATACTTAATCGTAAAGTTTTGATCGCATTCATTTTAATATGTGCAGCCTTTATATTAATTGCTTATACTGCTTTTCAATCAGATTCCAAAAACACACCTGCTGATTCTATGCCCAACGAGTCATCAATAGCTGTCCTTCCTTTACTTGATCTTTCTAAAAATAAAAACATGGAATATATGGCCGTCGGCCTAACCGATGCTATTACACTCGAACTTTCCAAAATTAAAGGTTTAAGAGTTATTTCTAGAGGCTCTACTATGATTTTCCAAGATTCCATAATTCCCTATTCTCGAATAGCAGAACAGTTAAATGTAAATTTATTGCTAGAAGGGTCTGTAATTTTCAATAGTGACAGTTTAAGGATTACAGTGCAATTAATTGAGCCTTTACCTAAAGAAAAACATATATGGGCAAATAAATATGAACAGAATTCTTCAAATATTATTGAACTAGCTAATGATATATCAACACAAATTGCAAGCGAAATTGGCCTAGTTTTTAATAATATAAGCAATAAATCGAATTCAAGTAAAGTCAACCCAAAAGCTTATGAATATTACCTAAAGGGTAAATTTTTATGGCAAAATCAGAACCCTGAATCTATGCAAAAGGCAATCAGTTACCTTAATAAATCTATTCAGATTGACTCAACATTTGCACCTTCCTATTCTTGTCTTGCAGATTGCTATGTCATTATGAATAAATTTATCCAAAACAATGAAGACAAGCTTAAAAATAGGCTAGAAAGTCGTTTGGCTGCAAATAATGCTATGAACAAAGCTATCGCTCTTGATGGTTCTCTTGCAGAGGCCTATATAACAAAAGGAATAATACTTGGCAAATTGGATTGGAACTGGAAAGAAATGAAAGAAATGGCTGAAAAGGGTTTGGAGTTAAACCCAAGTAATCCTTATGGTCATATCCTTTTATCAAAATATTGGGCAATAATAGGAAACCAGGACAGGATGCTAAAAGAAGCCATTACTGCGGAGCATCTTGACCCTCTAAACCCTATAATAACATCTTGGGTTTGCAACAGTTATTTGTTGATGGGGAAATATAATGAAGCAATAGAAAAATATCATCAAGAGTTGGAACTTTTCCCAAATTACGGATTAGCTTGGAATGATCTTGGAATTGCCTATTATCTTCTTGAAGAAAAGGAAAAAGCAAAAGAATCATGGAAAGAATTACATGAAATTATGGGGAATTATTCAATGGCAAAATATTATGAGAATGAAAATTTTGATAATTCAGTAAATCATTGGCTATTAGAAGCCACGGCAGGGTCAAAATTATATTGTTCAAATCCTTCAATTATCGCAATGGCTCATCTCTTTGTAAACCAAAAGGAAGAAGCTCTTGATTACCTTGAATTAGCATATAAATATAAAAATGAAGATTTACCCCTAATCATGTTAAATCCTGTTTTTAAGAATTTATACGATGAACCAAGGTTTATAAACATTGCTCACAAAGTAGGTATTACTCAAAATTTTTAGTTCTTCTTTTGGTCTTTTTTATATCCTAGTATTTGAGATATGGATTCAAGTACATGCTTCAAAATTATAATTGATGCTTAAAAATTTAAAAAGAATGCTTCACAATTGATAAGTTGAGAGTACAAATATTTCAGAAATTTGTGTTAGTTATAATATTTAAATTATAGACAAATGAGAAATATATATTTATTAATGGTATTGGCTTTAGTTTCATTTTCTTTTACTTCCTGTGATAAAGATGAAATAATCAAGCCTGAACAAGAAATGGAACTTTTAAGTAGAAATGCTAATAATGATAAGTTAACAGGTGTTGACGATTGGGGATTTAATTTCCAAGCCCATCATTTTGACAACTATCTTATTAATGCCATTTTGGGTGATCCTGCTTTTGCGAATTTCCCGCATTACAAGCAAACAATTTACAATGGCGAAGGCGTTTCTTTTTGGAACGACTTAATTAATGATTATGATTATATTCCGTATATGATGCCTGTAGAACTACTCGATTGCAATTTAATTATGCATTGGAATGAAGGGATATTGTCTAAAGATGGGATTTATCCAGATACTTGGGTAGATTCTAACGGATGGATTACTTTCCATTTCAAGATGAATAAAGATGGTAAAAAATGGTCTTTCTTCAGAAAACTAGTATCCAGTAGATCAACCGACTATGTATTAGATGGTAAATGGTACAATAAAAATGGTAAGGAAATAGGTATTGAATCCTATGACTGGCCTGAATTGATCATTACACAAGTTGTGAAAACAGGTGATGTTCCTATCTTTTTTAATTATTCATATAACAGCCCTTACGGACCGGGCTTTGGAAAATATAAATTAAAAGCACAACATGAAGTCAAAAATGTTGAACAAGGATGGTTTCAAGGTTCCTACTGGTCACCAATATTTTGTAATGGCGATATGGTTGATTTGTTGGAAGGCGGAACATTAAGAATTCATTATGTAACGCGCTACGAACCAAATGTTATATATAAAGAAATAGATCAAATAAAAGGAGAAGTAACAAGTAGTTTAACTGGAGAAACATTTAAAATAAGAGAAACTGATAGGTATTTGGGAACTCCTGATTCTTATACAGTTACCTGGCATTATAATCTCATTGGAGACATGGGAACACATTATATTGGAACCCTTACAATGGATTTGAATACTGGAGCAATTACAATTGGAAAAACTGTTTGTAACTAATGTCTTATACTTATTAAAATAGTACAAGCAGGAAATGTATTTATAAAAATACTTACTGATAAGTAAAGAGAATAAAACCAAAATAGATAAATATAAATATGGAAAAATGTAATTACATTTTTCCATATTTATATTTATCTAGTAAAAGTTAAGTATTCATAAAGGCACTGTGGATGAAAAAATTGAAGTACTTGATAATCATTTGATTGCATCTGTAGTTACTAGTTTTCGTTTTTCAAAAATTTACACCTCATTAACATTAGTTTTATTGTTCATGAATTATTCATTAAAATTCCTTGTAATTTTACTATCTTTCGGTTACAGCAAAAAACACAATCAATCAAAATAACATGAATAAATTCAGTCTACTAATCGTCACGCTTTTGCTCATCACAAAATCATTAACTGCCCAAATCACAAAAGTATCAATTCCACTTACAGGCAATGAAAATCTAGTTCCTGTAAACACTTTGATCTCTGAAGTGAACTATTTAGGAAAATCATCTTTAAAGGTTGTTAAAACAGAAGAAAACCTTGATGTGAGCTTGGTAAAAGTAGGTGAAGTCAATTTTAAAAACGGAATTATTGAAGTAGAATTAGCGGGAAAGCTAGCAGAAAATGCCATAGAACAGGCTCGTGGTTTTATTGGTATTGCTTTTAGGGTCAATGATGATAACTCAAAGTTTGAATGTATTTATCTACGACCTACAAATGGTCGTGCCAATGAACAAATTCGTAGAAACCATTCAGTACAATATACCTCACATCCTGATTTTCCTTGGTATAGGTTACGCAAGGAGCATCCTGGAGAATATGAGTCTTATGTAGATTTAGAGGTAGGCGCATGGACAAAAATTAAAATTGAAGTGCAAGGTAACCAAGCAAAACTGTATGTACATGGTAATTCGCAACCTACCTTAATAGTCAACGATTTGAAATTGGGTAATGACATTGAAGGAAGTATTGCTCTATGGCTAGCTATAGGAACTGAAGCTTATTTTACAAATCTTCAGGTAACTAAAATCAATTAAGCCTCTTGTTTAACAGTGATTTAAATGAGTACTACAATTCAATCCAAGAGATATTACCATATTGTATTATTGGTAATGCTCATTTTCTTTGTAATTTCTTTTATTACAAATATTCTTAATTCGATAATTTCAGACGTAAAAGAAAGCTTTGATCTAAATTTAGGGATGACAGGCTTTCTGCCATTTTCATTTTTTATAGCCTATGGAGTTATGTCTATACCTGCTGGATTTCTTTCAGAAAAATATGGAAACAAATCGTTACTGGTATTTTCATTCGTATTAATGGCAGTCGCCTCATTGGTCTTTGTTATGGCACCAAGTTTTATGGTTTTTAGTTTCACCTTGTTTGTACTAGGTAGTTGTATGGCAATATTGCAGGTTATTATAAACCCAATGTTACGTGTTGCTGGTGGCGAAGAATATTTTGCGTTCAATTCAGTTGCAGCACAATTAGTTTTTGGAGCAGCATCTTTTGCAAGTCCGTATTTATATAAGTATTTGGTTAATGATAGTTCTACTGGGAATTTAGCAGAGTATTTAAGAGGTTTTGTTCCAGATAATTTACCTTGGGCTTCGTTGTATGTTGTTTTTTCAGCAATCGCTTTTATTTTATTCTTTATTGTTCTTTTTACAAAGTATCCAAAATTTGAAAAGACTGAAGAAGAAAAATCTGGCGATTCAAGTTCCTATTTAGATCTACTAAAAAACAAATACACCCTATTGTACTTTTTAGGCATTTTTTGTTACGTAGGAACCGAACAAGGTATTGGCAATTGGATATCACAATTTTTATTTGAATATCACAACATTGATCCTCAAACCATAGGTGCCAATACTGTTGCTTATTTTTGGGCCATGTTGACTTTTGGTTGCTTTTTAGGACTTATTTTATTAAAAATTATGGATAGCAGAAAGCTATTGATTGGTGCAACACTTACAACAATAATTTGTTTGATATTGGCAATTTCAAGTTCTGCTAAAGTAGCATTAATTGCATTTCCTTTGGTTGGATTCTTTATTTCTGTCATGTGGTCTATTATTTTTTCATTAGCATTAAATTCTGTAAAAATACATCATGGTTCTCTATCAGGAATTTTATGTACAGGAATTGCTGGAGGTGCTGTAATACCTCTTATAATAGGTTTAATTAGTGAAGAAACTTCATTTCCTTTTTCAATTAATGACCTATTTATTTTCTATCTTACTTTTTTTACCAATGTCCCCATAACTCCAGATTTTAAATCTCTTGTAGCAAGGCCTTCTTGAACTGCCTTTTGTTGTGCCTCTGTCAATGGTCCCATATCACCACCTCCTCTAGCACTCATAGCATGGTCAATGTCTTTGAACATATCATATGTTATATGTGTCGCATACACGTCACTTCCATAAGGAAGCATAAATCGTAAAAGACCCCAAGCACTTCTAGTCCCATCGTCAACAGATTTTTGATGCATAGGTTGGAAAACTTCAGTTTCAGCTTTTTCATACTCACTGTATTTACCCATATCTACTTTCATATAATTAATAAAAGCCACTGAACCCAAAGGCATATCAAACGATTCGTTTGTTGTAGTAGCAACTTGCTCTAAATAAATCCGGACTGCAAGATCTCTGCTTTTAGCTGTACTATTAAATTGTTTACTTATGTCTTCTTCTGACATATCAGGATAAGCGTTCTTAACATTTTTCATAAAATTACCTCCTTCAAACATGCCTTTAGCCGTATTAAAAAGGGTAACAGTCATGTATTGGAAGCCTTGCGTTTCACCTCCAGGTGATAGCTGCCAAAGATCCCAGCCAATAATATCACCACTCTTTACTCTTTCTTGATGGATTTTTTCCCAGAAATTTTCTGTTTCCCAATAAGCTTGTTCTTGTTCATTGTCAACTTTCATAAGTTCAAAAACAAGAAATAAATCGTCTTGAGCAATAACATTGTTAGACAACAACACTACTACCAATAATGCTAAAATTTTTTTCATAATTAGTTAGTTTGATTAGTTATAGACCTTTAAATTACTAATTTT
>JARRKS010000055.1:0-7247 GCA_037387865.1 Flavobacteriaceae bacterium | reverse complement strand
CATCTGTTGGTTTTGTAAAGTTTCCTAACAGCATTTTCACTGGTACTTCATATCCATTTTTTGTTTGTCTACCTTCTGTTAAACCAACACCATAAAACCAGGATTCTTTGTACGGTCTAGGGAAAAGATCCAAATAAAATTTCCCTTTAAGTTTATCACCATCATAAACCTCATACATTTCCACATCTTCATGCCAAACAGATGGATTTTTAACTTTTATAAACTGAACTCCCAACAATTCCTGATACAAGTCCATCATACCTTTTAAACATGCATCCATTGGAAAATACTCTCGAAGTTTTTCATTATCAACATTGTATGTTGTTTTCAAAATTTGATTTTTATAATAACCAATATCCCATGGGTTTAGTGCTGTGTCCATGTCCGTGCCTAATTCTTTATTTCGCTGCATTTTAAGCACTTCAACATCTTTTAAAGCTTTCTCTTTGGTTTTATCTGCCAAATCGTTTATAAACTTCCATACCGTTTCTGGATTCTTTGCCATTTTTGGTTTTAAATTATAAGCTGCATAAGATTCGAATCCCATGATTTTTGCAATTTGATAACGCTTACTAATTAAAGAATCTAAAATAATCAAGTTTTTATCGGCAGCTCTACTAGCATAAAGTGTAGCATATTCTTTTCTTGTTTCTTCTATTTTTGCATTACTTGATACTGGACCATTTGACGCTGACTGCACAGGAATTTCGTAAGTTCCTTTTTCTGTTTTGTATTGTGCTTTGAAATTTTCTGGAATCCCTTCTGCTCCTGCCTCATCTAAAGTTAAAACCAAATTAGCTGTATTCATATTGGTTGAATACTGTGAAGTCAATTCGTTAATCTCTTCATTTAGCTTTTTAAACTTTTTTAAGCTTTCTTCATCCAGGTTAACTCCAGAAAGTTCAAAACTCTCCATAGTATCATCAACTAGAATCTTTCTATGTCCAGTCAATGTTTTAAACTCATCAGTTTGAATAAATTTTTGAAACTGACCAAACAATTCTTTATCTGAAAAAATATCAGTAAAAAGTGGTGCTATTTTTTGGTAACCTTCCAATCCTTTTGCTCTAGCAACTGAATCTGTAGAAACCCAAAAAAACATGTGGGCATTACTATGAGCTTTGCTTAAATCATTTTGAATCTTATCTAAAACAACAAAGGTATTTTCAAAGTTTACATCTTTAAGATTTTTTATAGTTTCTATCTCTAGTTTTGCATTTTCAATATTAACATTAACATATGGAAATTTTAAAATTTTAACAAATACTTAAACAGTTTCAATTTTGTTCTGAAATTATCATTCAAAAATCACTTTGTCTTCCATTTCAAACCATTGTTTATAATAAGGCTGGTGGATTCTTTCAACAGCATTTCGTTTTATTTTTAAGGTTGGTGTGGTTAAACCATTATCCACATTCCAGTCCTCTTTCATAATTACCGCTTTTTCAATTTTTTCATGCTTTTCGAAATTTGGATTTACTTGATTTATAGTATCAATTAAACTAGCACATAATTCTTCTTTAGGTTTAGCTCTTCCTAATTCAGATATCGTAATCAAGGCAATAGGCTGTGGTATACCTGTGCCAACAATACATATTTGTTCAATATCAGTGTTTTTTGAGAGTTCTAATTCTAAAGGTGCAGGAGAAATGTATTTTCCTTTATCTGTTTTAAATTGGTCTTTTACGCGTCCTGTTATGGTTAAATAGCCATCATGATCATATTCTCCAATATCGCCTGTTTTTAAAAACCCTTCATCATCAAAAACCGATGCTGTTATATCTGGTGCTTTAAAATAACCAAGCATTAAACAATCATTCTTAATACATATTTCACCTTCTGGAGATAGTTTAACTTTAGCAACTGGTAATGGTTTACCTACAGTTCCAATTTTATTAGCATTTGGGAGATTAAAATGTGACATACAACCATCTTCAGTCATACCATAACCTTGCAAAATTGTGATACCTATTTGTTTATACCAATGCATAATACTTGGTGATAAGGGTGCAGCTGCAGAAATAATGATTTTCGCATTACTTAATCCTAGTTTTTGTTTTAGTTTCTTCTTAATAATACTATTCAAGACAGGAATCTTTAAAAGAACGTTTAGTTTTTCCTGTGGAAATTTGCTTAAAATTTTTTCCTGAAATTTTGTCCAAATTCTAGGAACTGCAAAAAACAGAAGTGGTTGACAATTTTCTAAATCTGATGCAAAAGTATCTAATGACTCTGGAAAGTAAAATTCTCCACCAACAGTAATTCCTAGTGTTCCCGTAGCAAGACGTTCTGCTACATGAGCCAATGGTAAATAAGAAAAAAATCTACTTTGATTTGGTACAGAAAATGTATCAATAGCTGTACTAACAGCAAAATTAAAATTATAAACCGAATGCATCACACCTTTTGGGTTACCTGTTGTACCAGATGTATAAATAATGGTATGCAAATCGTCAGGTTTTGGGATATAAACTTGTTCTAATTTTGCCTCTTGTAAAACAATATCTTCCCATAATTCTCCTTCCTTATTTCCATAAAGTCCAACAGAAATTTTATGTATATCTGGAATACCAGATTTTTGTTTTTCAAAATTATCAAGTTTTCCAATAATGATTGCTTTAGCTTCGCTATGAACCAGTACTTGATTTGCACCCTCGGCATTTAGCGATGGATAAATTGGAATCGATACACAGTCTGCCATCATAATAGCAATGTCACTCATAATCCAATGGGCGCAGTTATTTGAAATTAAAGCAACATGACTTCGTTTAGGAAGATTATAGCTTTTTAGTCTACTTGCTAATTTTCGAGTTTCCTCTCCTGCCTGGGCAAATGTATAGGTGATCTTCTTGCCATTAACAGGTTGATTTAAAAAAACACGATTTGGAGTTGTAGCTTCCCAATGTAGAAAAGCTTCAAGAGGAGAATTGAATTTTTGCATCTTTATTATATAGTTGGTTTCGCTAAAGATACATTATTTTGAGTTTTCTGGTACACTCAATATAGCATCAAAGGCTGGTTTTGGTTTTTTATCCCTATCATATAATAAAGTGTAATTGGTTCTGTTAGGAATTGGATAACCGTTTTTCCAGGACATACCGTCATGTAAACCCCAAAACGTAACACGATCTACCTTATCTCGTTTTTTATAGAATATTTCAAACAACTCCTTATATCTGTCTGCCAATTGTTGTTGCACGTCATCTGGTAATCCATCAGTATAAGGATCTAAAAACTCTTTAAACTCTTCTAACTGAAACTGTGGATGAAACATTCCGGTACCGATTATCTGTCCTTCTTTGGTTAATGGCAACACATCAACATCTAATTCGGTAATCATAACTTTAACACCTGTTGCAGCAAACGAATCTATTGCTGCTTCTATATATTCGTTCTTTGGAAAGTTAAGACCCCAATGCCCTTGAATACCAACACCATCTATTCTGAGACCTTCCTTTTGCAACATTCTTACCAAACGAACAATACCATCGCGCTTTTCTGGTCGCCATGCATTAAAATCGTTGTAATAGAGTTCTGTGTCTGGAGCGTATTCGCTGGCATATTTAAAAGCTAATTTTACCAACTCGTCTCCATCTCCAATACCATTAACCCAGATTGTTGGTCTGTAAGAACCATCGTTATCAATCACTTCATTCACAACATCCCAAGCATGTACTTTACCAGCATAACGCCCTGCAATGGTTTCTATATGGGAGCGTAAACGCTCTTTTTGCGCTTCTGGCGTGTTTGGATTGCCATTTTCGTCCTGAAAAAACCAAGCTGGCGTCTGGTTGTGCCAGATTAAGGTGTGCCCAACCATAAACATATTGTTGGCTTTGCCAAAAGCTACAAAATCGTCCGCTGGTTTAAAATTATAAACACCAGGTTCTGGATTTATTGGCGCAGCTTTCATGACGTTTTCTGGTGTAATGGCATTAAACTGTTCTATAATAATATCTTGCGAGACTTTATCTTCTCCTGAAGCAATGGCTGGATTTAAAGCATTTCCAATTAAAAAAGCATCTTTATAAGCATCTTTTAAAGTGGTTTGTACGTTTTGCTTGGTTAGAGTTTCTGACCTTGTTTCTGTTTGTTTACAACTCGAAAGAAGTAATAAACCGGTCAACAAAAATATAAGATATTTCATAAAAGTTTTAAATTAGTTAGCCAATGCTATTTTAATTCCTTTTTCAACAAGTGGTTCCATAATTGAGTATCCTAAAGCATTTGGGTGAACACCATCATACCCTAATTCCTCCTTTAATCCATTTGAATCATCTACCATAGCTGAAAAATAATCTACATAAACCAAATTATGTTTCTTGACATAAGATTGTAATAAAGTATTTAGTTTTATCACTTTGTTAGCAGGCTCAAGCCCTGATCTCCAAGGGAAATCTTTAGCTGGTAGCACAGAACAGAATACTACCTTTATGTCATTTGCTATTGCTAATTCAGACATTGATTTAAGATTGTCCATAATCATTTCAATAGTTGAAGGACCAGTATTGCCAGCTATATCATTAATTCCTGCCAATATAACAACAACAGAAGGTTTTAGATCAATAACATCCTGTCTAAACCGAAGTAACATTTGAGGCGTTGTTTGACCGCCGATTCCACGATTGATATAGGGTTTACCCTCAAAAAATTCAGGTCGAAATTTGAGCCAGCCTTCTGTAATAGAGTTTCCCATAAATACAATGCGCTGTTGAGTAGAATCTGACTTCAATACCATTTCGTTGTCTTTTTTAAATCGTTCCAAATTTGCCCAATCTTGGGTATAGCAATATTGAGAAACAAATAATAAAAAGAAAATTAATCCCAATTTTAAGCTTTTCATAATCATTGATATACATATTAAAACTCATCCAATTTAGTTATTTTTTTAATTCTAGGAGTGTCTTCAAGCCTATAAATAAAAGCAATGTATACAATTCATTTTATTTCCAATAATCTAAATCTTTAATTTGTACCCAAAGGCCAGTTTTGCCATAGATAAATTAAAACGGTATTTATTGAAATCCAGATCAGTGGCGTAAATACCGGTGTCGTAAGTAAGGTTAATGTAGTAACGCTCTACATTATAACACAATGCTAAAAGCACATCGCACTTATATAAAAACGGGTTGGAAGGCCTGTTGTAACCTCCATCTTGATAGGTTACTGTTTTGTTTGCCAATGCTATACCTGGCATAAGATTAAACGTTGCTATAAAATTATTGGGCAATACAAATGCCGATAAAAATCCACCCATAACGCCAATGGCTCTTTGATTGTAGCTTTTAATATCGGCCTGCTCATTAAAGTACAAAAGTCCATTTTCTGGCAAAATAGAACCGTTGGAAGTCAAATAATCATACATTAAAAACCCACCTATACCGCCATTAATGTAAACATTTTTATCTGGCTTAATAAGCCCTGCTTTTAAGAGCGAATAGGAGAATTCTACTTCAGAAAAGGTGTAGAGATAATTCACACCTACGGTATTGGATTTGATGTCGCTTCTAAACTCATTGGGCTCATTAAAATTGTTTCTAACGTTAAAGCCTTTATAAACCTGTATATAGCCATCTATATAATGATGGTTCATTAAAATAAGTGAACCTTGGGCATCAAACCTATTGGTCACATCCTTTTTTCCCGATTTGATATTAAATGCCAGATCAATAAGTACCTTGCTACTGGCAAATCCAAAACCCATTCCGAATTTATTGTTTGGCACATAGCGTGATTTAAAGTCACCATTAATCAATTTAAACCGTTTCTCTTTATAGTTGAAAAATACGCGAGCTGAATAGTTTTTTAAATCATGGTCTATAAACAGAGAATCAAGCTTTTTAAAAAACTTTGAGCCTTCAGAAGCGTCTTTAGTTTGAGATTGAACAACTAACGACGTAAATAAAAACAGAAGTAATAGTAGATTTTTATTAGTCATGTTACAGTAAACAACTAAATTTGGATTGATTTATTTCGTAAGTCATCTTTAAAACCTAAAAATAAACTAAATAAGACAATATGCAACTTGTTTTTGCAACCAACAACCTTAACAAGCTAAAAGAAGTTCAGGCTATAATGCCTAAACACATTCAACTATTAAGTTTAAAAGAAATTGGTTGTTTTGAAGATATACCAGAAACCCAAAATACCATAGAAGACAATGCCAAACAAAAAGCTGAATATATTAAGACACATTATGGTTATGACTGTTTTGCAGACGATACAGGATTGGAAGTCGAGGCCTTAAATGGAGAACCAGGTGTGTTTTCTGCGCGTTATGCGGGAGAACAACGCAATGCTAACGATAATATGAATAAACTACTTAAAAGTCTTGAAAATAGCTCTAACAGAAATGCACAGTTTATAACCGTTATTGCTTTAGAGTTGCATGGCAAAAAACATGTTTTTACAGGCATTTGTAAAGGAAAAATTACTACCTCAAAACAAGGTAAACGAGGCTTTGGCTATGATCCTATTTTTCAACCTTTAGGTTATAATCAAACGTTTGCTGAAATGGATTTAGAACTTAAAAATAGTATTGGGCATCGTGGAAAGGCAATTACAAAATTATTAGGCTTTTTGAATAGTTTATAAAATAAAAACACCTCAATTTTTGAGGTGTTTCAAAACATAAAATTGAAGATTATTCAATAGATACTCTACCTTCGAGTGGGCCGCTACCATCACCTACTAATTTAAGAGAAACAGATTTTTCTATTGTTGCATCACCATTACAATATAAAGGTTCTCCAGTTTCCTCATCATAGGTAATTGATTCATTGTTAATTGTAATATTATTTGCGTGTAGGAAAATTGAATCATATTCTATGTTATAAACTGTTCCCCAAGGTGCTTCATCAACCATTAAATCCCCACTTACCTTTAAATTAAAATGCCCTTTTTTATCATAGCAATCATTAGCTAAAAAGGAGAAATCGGAAAAATCAATCACAAAGCAAAATGCATTATTTGTGGAAGATTGTGCCATTGCATAACCATTTTTAAACACCTTAATATCAGAAGGATCACCTCCTATAAAAACTACTTTTTCAGTAAAATCATCATCTGGAAAATCAGGTGTATCATTATCATTTCCTATCCCAATACCCCAAAGTGCTCCGTAACCATTCTCAATAAACCAAACGCCATTCCCATTACCGCCAGAATTGCTTGATCTTGCTTGAGCATTACTTGAATTTTTAAAATTGTGGCTAAAATAATTTTTAAAATCTTCATTTGAGACTAGG